>JAISWV010000110.1 GCA_031270755.1 Synergistaceae bacterium | reverse complement strand
TGAGGCTGCCCGGTGGCGGAGAGGCTGCCGAAAGTACGCCCGTGGAAGCTGTTTTTGGCCGTGACGATATGATAGCGCTCAGGACCGTATTTTTCGATGCCGTATTTACGCGCCATTTTGATCATGGCTTCGTTGGCCTCGGTTCCGGAGTTTTGATAGAAGATTTTGTCATACCCGAGCAGCGTGCAAATTTTCTCCGCAAGAAGGGCTTGAGGGACCGTATAGGGATAGTTGAACGTGTGGATCACGGCGTCCAATTGTCCTTTCGCCGCGGCCACAACCGCAGGATTCCGGCTGCCCGTGCTGTTCACGGCGATCCCGCCGTAAAAGTCGAGGTATTTTTCCCCCTTTTCGTCGTATAGGTACATCCCTTCCGCACGATCACAGATAAAATCATAACGCTCATATGTTTCGATCATGTACTTGCCGATCAGTGCCTTGATTTCAGCGGGTGTTTTGCCCGTGTCTTTCAACTGCATAGCATTCACCACTTTCCCTTCGTACCTGAGAAAAACTCTCGAAAATATTCTGCGCTTGGCGCTCTTTCTGGATCAGTTGTGATACATGTTCTTCGGCGTTTTAAGTTGACAGTAGCGTGATTTACATTAGTAGCCTTCTTTAACTTTGTGAAACAGAGGATTTTATGGGGTGCTGTTTTCTTAATATCACGATATAGCTAAACTCCAGATTACTGCAACAAAAAGAAGATTGTCCATAACAACCCCTGAGGGGGCTTCCTCCTGCGAACAAAGACCGCAAATTCACTCTCCGTGGTCAATACGCAACGCCTGCCACCACCTCCCTATAACAAGTAGGCTGCCGGCGGCGCAAACAAGTATCAGCAGAGACAACAAAACCGCCTCCCGGTTCACATTGGATCTTGGAGTTCGCAGTTCGAGAGAATGCCGTACTGCGGACGGATATGAAAAAATTACGAAAAGAAAAAAAATCCTTTTGAAAGAGTGTATTGAATGACAGTTACGTTCTTGGTTCTTGATATGCTGAATTATTACTAAATTTAAGAAGAAGAAAGGAGTAAAATTAAAGAAATCACTAATTTTTGCGACCATTTCACCCGCTCCCTTCGTTGCTTTCTCATTTTTGCATGTCGCTCAACTTTTAATGTGAATTATAACCGACGTTGAACGAATGTCAAGGCATTCAATTTCACTTGCAATTATAAATAATCGACTAAAATAATCGACTAAATAATAACAATAATGACTTTTATGACAACGCAATAGCAGAACGAATTGAAGCCCGCTTCCTGGACTGGTATTGGATTCCAAATATCTGGAATTTGATTCCAAAATTTTAGAATTTGACGGTCTTAGTGATTCACTCGTTTTGCGTCGAAATTGCCGCGTATTGTATCGATCGATTCTTAAAATATGGAATCGTTTTGTGAAAAACAATCACAGGCACGACCGCTTCCCTACGACAATTTTTTCGTTTTTTTGGGTAAATTCAGGGTCGAAGGATTTTACAGCCTGCTCGAAAATATGTTGGCACGGTATTTGCTGTTACATTGCATAACACTATTTTTGAGGAGGTATCGGTATGTTAGCGTTCCTTGGGTTTCTGACGGTAATTGGCATGTTGGCATTGGTGATGACCAAAAAGGCGTCGCCGATCGTGGCGCTGATCGGTGTGCCGTCGATCACCGGCATTGTCGCGTCTTTTTTCATCGTCAACAAAGAAGGCGTGGTCAACGTAGTGGGCAATGTACTCAGTCTGGGCGGCATGATCTCCAGCGGAATAGGTACGGTGGCGGCAACGGGAGTCATGTTCATCTTCTCTATCCTGTTCTTTGGCGTTCTCACCGATGCCGGGACTTTCCGGCCCATCATCAAAAAGATCCTGAGCATTATCGGGGTGGATCCCGTCAAAGTGGCTATCGGCACGGCCGTCCTGGCCATGTTGGTGCACTTGGACGGGTCGGGCGCGGTCACCTTTCTCATCTGCATTCCCGCCCTGCTTCCTGTGTACGACGCCATTGGCATGAAGCGGACGACGCTGGCCTCCATCGTGGCCCTCGCCGCCGGTACCATGAACATCGTGCCTTGGGGCGGCCCCACCATCCGCGCGGCCACCGCCTTGGAGATGAACGTGATGACCCTGTTCTCTCCAGTGATTCCGCCTCTGCTCTGCGGCCTGCTTGCCGTGCTGGTGTTTGCCTTTTTCCTGGGCCGCGCGGAGAAATCCCGTATCGGCAACTTGGCCTTGGCCAGCGTCATCCAGCAGGAAGAGACCTTTACCGAGGAGCAGCAGGCGCTGTTGCGTCCAAAGATGTTTGGCGTCAACATACTGCTGATTGTCGTCGCCATTGTCGGCCTCATCGGCGGCGGCCATTTGAAAATCGGGCCCGCGGTCATCTTTATGCTGTGCTTCGTGCTGGCCATCGTCATCAACTATCCCTCCCCCAAAATCCAGAGAGAGCGCGTGGACAGTCATGCGAAATCCGCGCTGATGATGGCATCCGTTCTGTTTGCGGCGGGCGCGTTTACCGGCATCGTCAAGAACACCGGCATGATTACCGAGATGGCCAACACCCTGGTGAGCTTCATTCCAGTCAGTTTGGGACGCTTTTTCCCCATCATCACCGGCGTCATCTCCATGCCGGCTTCGCTGTTGTTCGACCCCGATTCTTTCTACTTCGGCGTCCTGCCCGTTTTGAGCAACACGGCGGCCGGCCTCGGCGTGGAAAGCGTCAACGTCGCCCGCGCAGCCATTTTGGGCCAGATGACCACCGGCTTCCCCGTGTCCCCTCTGACTCCTTCCACCTTCCTGCTGATTGGACTTTCCGGCGTGGAATTCGGTGAACACCAGAAGAAGACCATCCCCCTGGCCTTTGCGGTGACCATTGTCATGTTGGTCGTCAGCCTGATTACCGGCGCGATTCAGATTTAACCTCGAGGAGAAGAGATCATATGAAAACCATTCGTATTGGAAGCGGAGCCGGTTACGCGGGGGATCGCCTGGAGCCCGCGCTGGAGCTCATCGAAAAGGGCGGAATCGACTACATCAGCTTCGAGTGCCTTGCCGAGAGAACCATCGCCATTGCGCAGATGGCAATGCTCAAGGACCCCTCCAAGGGATACAACGACCTGCTGTCCTACCGTATGGAGCAGGTGATTCCGCTGGCGTGGAAGCACAAGGTCAAGGTCATCACCAACATGGGGGCTGCCAATCCCCGGGCGGCGGTGAAGGTATGCTGCGAAATCGCCCGGCAGAAGGGTATTCAAGGGATCAAGATCGCTGCCGTGGAAGGCGACGACATCATGGCAAAACTGGACGGATACCGGGACGCTCAGGTATGGGAGACCAAAAAACCGTTGAAAGAGCTGGACGGCCAGGTCGTTTCGGCCAACGTTTACCTTGGCGTGGCCGGCATTGTGGAGGCGCTGCGGCAGGGAGCGGACATCGTCATCACCGGCCGTGTGGCCGACCCTTCCATTTTTATGGCCCCTCTCATCCACGAATTCGGCTGGAAGATGGACGATTGGGACATCTTGGGAAAAGGCACGGCCGTGGGTCACCTGCTGGAGTGCGCCGGACAGGTCACCGGCGGCTACTACGCGGAACCGGGAAAAAAGGACGTGCCGGACTGTCATCTTCTGGGTTTTCCCATTGCGGAGGTGTCGGAGGACGGCGGCTTTTTCGTGACCAAGGTGGCCGGGGCCGGCGGGCTGGTCACCCCCCACACCTGTACGGAGCAGCTGCTTTACGAGCTGCACGACCCCGCCAACTATCTGACCCCGGACGTGGTGGCGGACTTTTCCGGCATCACCTTCGCTCAGACCGAAAAAGACGTGGTCCAGGTGAGGGGAGCCGCTGGAAAAGAGCGGCCCCAGACTTTGAAGGTCTCCATCGGGTACAAGGACTGTTTCATCGGAGACGGCGAGATCAGCTACGGCGGCCCGGGCTGCGTCCAGCGGGCAAAGCTTGCCGGCGAGATCGCGGTGAAGCGCTTGAAGCTGCGGGAAATTCCTATCGACGAGCTGAAGGTTGATCTTATCGGCATCGATTCTCTGTTCTGGAGTACCCAACGCCGGTATGGCGCTCCGGATGAAGTGCGGCTGCGGGTATCGGCCCGCACCAAAGACCGTACCTCCGCGGCCCGAGTCGGGGAAGAGGTGGAGGCGCTCTACACCAACGGCCCTGCCGGAGGCTGCGGCGCCTTCAAAGCGGTTCGGGAGATTGTCTCGGTAGCGTCGATCCTTGTCGATCGCAGCGGTATCGAGGCGAAAGTCACACTCGAGGAGGTCAAGTAAATGAAGCTCTGGGAGATTGCGCACAGCAGAACCGGGGACAAGGGCAACATCGCCAACATATCCCTGATTGCCTACGATATGAAGGACTACGATCTGCTCCGGGAAAAAGTGACATCCCAGAAGGTCAAAGAGTGGTTCGGGGACATGGTCAAGGGAGAGGTCGTGCGCCACGAGCTGCCTCAACTGGGCGCCATGAACTTTGTCATGCAGGACGCCCTGGGCGGCGGCGTGACCCGCACACTCTCCCTGGATATGCACGGCAAGGGAATGAGCTCCTACCTTCTGGACATGGAGATTTAGATTACGGAATAGGTTATGTATAGTAAAGTACGGGGATACTGCGTCGAAATATAGCGCGTTGCGTATCCTTCAGAGGTCTCAGAGAGGTTGCCAGCAAAAAATTATAGCCAGTAGACCGGTAAGCCGGTTTACCGGCTATAATCGTATTCTTTCGTCGACACTCCAGCGACGCTCTATTGCCGGAGCACCCGAAGGATTTGTTATTTCGCCCCTCGCCGCAGGTATCCGCGCGCTCCCGCTCCGAGAGACGCGATGAAACCCATGAAACCCAGGCCCATGTTGCAGCCGCCTCCGTTGCGGGAATCGACCATATCCCCCCGGCC
>JAISWV010000103.1 GCA_031270755.1 Synergistaceae bacterium | reverse complement strand
CAGCGACGAGGTGTTGTTGCGGACGGGACGGTCCGTCATTCTCGGAGAGGCCGCGGAACTGACGCGAGCGGCGAATAGGCTGGGGTTGGAGCTGGTGCGGGCGGCGCGGGCCGTTTGCGAGTGCCGGGGACGGGTGGTGGTGGTCGGAATCGGCAAGTCCGGCCATATCGGGCGCAAGATTGCCGCGACGTTTGCCTCCTTGGGGACGCCTTCTTTCTTCCTCCACGCGGCGGAGGGCGCTCATGGCGACCTGGGCATGGTACGCCGCGAAGACGTGGGATTTTTCGTCAGCAACAGCGGCAGCACGGCGGAGGTACTGGCGGTCCTGCCGCACTTCAGGCGGTTGGGAGCTCTTTCCATCGCGGTTACGGGCAACACGGAGTCTCCCCTGGCAAAGCACGCGGACATCGTCTTGGACGCCGGCGTGGAATCCGAGGCGGACCTCCTGCACCTGGCGCCCACCAGCAGCACGACGCTGCAGCTGGTGGTGGGGGACGCGCTGGCCGGAATGGTGGCTCAGCTGCGCGGCTTGCGCAGGGAGGATTTCGCCGTGTTCCACCCGGGCGGAACCTTGGGCCGCCGCCTCTTGACCCGAGTCGTGGATCTCATGGACCCGCTGGAACAACTCCCGAAGGTGCAGCGGGATGTATCGGTGGAGAAGGCCCTGTTCGAGATCACGGACAAAAAATACGGTGCCACCTGCGTGGTGGACGAAACGGGGGAGCTGGTGGGCATCTTCACGGACGGAGACCTGCGCCGCCTGTTGGAGCGCAGCGGAATCAACGCGCTGAACGACCGAATCGAGGACGCCATGACCCGTACCCCCGTCGTCATCGAAGCGGAACGTTTGGCCGTCGACGCCGTCAGAGTCATGGAAGAACGTAAAATCTCGGTTCTGATCGTCGTGGACGGCAAAAGCAGAGAAAGCAGAAAAGTACCTCTGGGAATGATCCACCTGTACGAGCTGCTGAAAAGCGGCATCGCGTAAAGCGAGGCAAGACTATACAAGGGGTTGTTTATCATGCCTGCGAATGACGCCAACCGCGGTACCGATACCATTCACGTGGCCCCGGCGGTTTGAGCCATGCCCGAGGACGACAAAAACCGGCGAAAGTATCGGCTGGCGTTTCTCCTTCGGGATCTGGGGGAGGGAGGGGCGGAGCGCTCGGCTTTACGCCTGGCCAACGGTTTGGCGCGGGACGGTCAGGACGTCGCCGTGCTTTTGTTCGCCGCGAAAGGCCCGCTTTTGGCCGCCGTGGCTTCGGAAGTCCGGGTCGTAGACCTGAGGGGCTCTTTTTTCAGCCTGCTGACGTACCTCCGTTCTTTTCCTGTGGATTTTCTTCTGCCCGTTTATACCTCCATGAGGGCGCTTTTGGCAAGGCTTTTTCTGCGTGTTCCCTTTCATGTGGTCCTGTCGCAGCGGAACATGTTCACCATGGACCGCGGGCCTTTGCAGACGCGTGTTCGTTTTTTGCGCTGCCGCCTTTTGTACCCGATGGCTTCGGCTTGCGTTTGCATTTCTCGGGGCGTCGCGGAGGAAATAAAGAGCCTGAAGCTCGTCGAGCCGGAAAAAATTCGCGTCATTTACAACCCTGTCGTGACGGACGAGTTGGCCGCTCAGATGGAGGCTCCTTTAGATCATCCTTGGTTCAGAGAAGAGGAAGGCGCGGCGGTTGTCCTGGGCGTCGGGCGCCTGGGCAGCCAAAAGGACTTCGCGACGTCGATCCGCGCGTTCGCCCTGCTGGCTCCCCGGTATCCCGAGCTGCGGTTTTTGATTTTGGGCGAGGGCAGGCAAAGGACGGTGCTGGAAAAAATCGTCCGCGAAGAAAACCTCGCGAACCGCGTATCGCTGCCGGGCTACGTCTCCAACCCCTATCCCTATATGAAACGGGCGGCGCTTTTCGTCATGACGTCCCGCTTCGAGGGATTCGGCAACGTTGCGGCCGAAGCTTTGGCCTGCGGCTGCCCCGTCGTCGCCACCGATTGCAAAAGCGGTCCCGCCGAGATCCTGGATAACGGCAAATACGGCTGGCTGGCGAAAACGGGAGACGCCGCCAACGTGGCGAGGCTCATGGAAGAAGCCCTGAAGCATCCTATGTCCCGCGAAGAACTGAAAAGACGCGCCGCGTTTTTCTCGGAACGGCGTGCCGTGGAAGAATACGAACGATTGTTCGATGACCTGATGTTCCATAAATAACTTGAAAGTGGGGCGAAGTCGCTTGGAGAAGAAAATATCGAAGGGAAATACGCCGGGACTGCGGCCCCAGCCTGGGGAAAAAGTTTTGTGGATACGTTTCAGCGCCTTTGGCGACGTGCTGCAGGCGGCGGCGGCGGCGCATCGGTTCAAAATGAAATACCCGGACGTCCATCTAACGTTTCTGACTCACCCGAGCTACGCCGATATCTTGAAGGCACAGCCCTATGTGGACGGTTTGCTCTTTTGGGACGTCAAGAAACGCCTCTGGGATTTTTCCTATGTAACGCGGCAAATTCGCGCCTCGGGCTTCGATTGGGTTTTCAGCCTGCACCGAGGGGCCGCCGCCGCCTTCATCTCCCTTTGCAGCGGTGTCCGCCGGCGTTTCGGCTACAACAGCGGGATGCAGTTTTGTTACAAGACCACCCACTGGGAATCTCTGGATTTTCTAGGCGTAGATTTCACGAATCGGGACAAGGCAGCGATTTTTACGGCGCCGAAGGACAGAGAAAAGGCGCGGTCGATGCTGTCGGGCCTGCCCGAGAAAAAGCTCTTCGCCGTCATAGGGGCCAGCAAGCCGCAAAAATTTTGGCCGGTGCGGCACTGGATCGAGTTTTTATCCCCTCTGGCCGCCGAGGGGTGGGGCATCGTCCTGAACGGACACGGCGAAACGGAGGCTCGAACGGCGAGGGCGATCGAAGAGGCCCTGGGGAGCCCGGGGGTGCTGAATTTGGTGGGGCAGACGTCCTTCCCCCTCATGGCTGCCGTGGCGGAGGCCTGCTCCGTTGCCGCGGGCAACGACACGGGCCCTCTGCACCTGGCCGCTTTGATCGGGATCCCGACTTTGGGTTTTTTCGGCGTCACGGACTCCTATGGAATGCATTTCCGTATGCCCTGGTTCCGAGAGGTCCGGGTGAACTGCCCAAACGCGGGCTGCCGCAATTACCGCTGCCCGATAGATTGTCTGGCCGACATCTCTTCCGAAAGAGCGCTTTCCGCTTTCCGGGAGCTGGCCGGGCGCTGAAAGTATGAAAAAGGGAGCGGGAAGCTGGACCGAGCGATCTCCACCCCCCTGAGCCTAAATGTTGGAAGGGGAGAATTTGTGTGAAGTTTAGGACTGACAACTCGTTTTTACGAAGCGGCCGTTGTACGGATAAACTTGTGAGGGGTGATCAGGATAGAAAAATTGCGTCTATATCTTGAAAGTACGATGTTCAACATACTTACTTCGATTCCAATCGTGGCGGACACGCCGATGTCATCCGCTTGTTTGACGCTATCAGATTGAAACTTTACGAACAGACCAAAGATATGTATGGGATACATCCTATATCAAAGATAGAAACGACGGCGGATCAAATTCTCGCGGATGGGTCGGCTTTTGTGCTGAGCAATTTGTAACCGCTCAAACCTGAGCTTGAATGTTTAGAGGAGATATGGAGGCTCTTTGAGATTACCCTTGGTTCAGTGAAAAAGCTTGAAGGTACAGCCCTATGTGAACGGCTTTTTGGGATTGGCGGATCACCACGATGAAATCACTCCACACATCCCCTGATCTCCGCGATGTTCTTTATTCCCCGCGCGTCCAGGTACGATTCGATGCCCGCGATCACGTCCAGCGCCAGGGCGGGGTCGATGAAATTCCCCGTGCCGATTTGCACGGCGGAGGCTCCGGCCATGATGAACTCCACCGCGTCCCGCCACGTCGTTATCCCCCCGATTCCCATCACGGGAATGTGAACCGCCTTCGCCACCTGATGAACCATCCGCAGGGCGATGGGTTTTATCGCCGGGCCGGAAAGTCCGGCATAGGTGTTTTCAAAGACGGACCTGCGTTTTTCGACGTCGATGGCCATAGCCAAAAAGGTGTTCACCAGGGAAACGCCGTCCGCCCCTTCATCCTCGCAGGCCCTCGCCAGGGCGACGATATCCTCGGCGTTTGGGGAAAGCTTCACCATGAGCTTGTGTTTGCAGACCGCGCGAATCCTCCGAACCACCTCCCGGGCCACGTCGGTCTTGACGCCGAAGGCCATGCCGCCGGCTTTCACGTTGGGGCAGGAGATGTTGAGCTCCAGAATATCCAGCCTGACGCCGTTCAGAAGCTCCGCGCCCCCAATGTAGTCCTCCATCGAGTGGCCGCTCAGATTGACGATGTTGACGAGGTCGAGGCCGTTCAGCCAGTCCAGTTCCTTCTCGATGAAGCCCCGGACACCGGGGTTTTCGAGGCCGACGCTGTTCATGATCCCGCCGGCGGTCTCCCACACCCGGATGCCCTCGTTGCCGGACCGGGGGCTCGAGGTCAGGCCCTTCGAGGAGATCCCCCCCAACAGCTGGATGTCGAAAATTTCGTTGTACTCGCGGCCGAATCCGCAGGTCCCGGAGGCCAGCACCACCGGATTTTTGAAGGGAACTCCGGCAAACTCCGTCTTCAGGCAATTGTCCGCAGCCGTCACAGCTCGAACACCGCCTCGCCTTTGAACACGGGGCCGTCCTTGCAGACCTTTTTGTTTCCGCCGGACGTCCTGCAGCTGCAAACGAGGCACGCACCCACTCCGCAGGCCATGCGATTTTCCAAGGAGACGTACACTTTGCCAGCGGCGCCGGACTCCTTGCATTTTTCGTAAAGCGCGCGCATCATGGCCTCGGGACCGCAGGCAAATATGTGATCGTAGCCCGCGGGGTCGATTTCGTCGGTAATGAAGCCTCCCACGTTGACGGTCACGTTGTCCGCCGTTTTTCGATAGTCGTCGGTCAGAAGCGGTCGGTCGCTGAACCCGAGGTAAAGATCGACCTGGCAGCCGGGGTACGCCTCGAGCTGCTTAGCTTTGAGCTGCTTCGTAGCCAGGTAGAACGGCGCGATCCCCGCTCCTCCGGCCACCAGCGCGATTTTTCCCGACACCTCCGGGAAGGCGCTGCCCAGCGGGCCCAGCAGGGTGATATCGTCTTCCGCCTTCAGGCCGGAAAAAATCTCCGTTCCTCTGCCGACCACCTTATATAAAAACGACACGGTCCCGCCATCGGAGTCGAACACGCTTATCGGGCGGGAAAGCACCGGATACTGCCTCCACGCCCGCAGCATGTAGAACTGACCCATTCGCGCCTCGTTGGAACATTCCACCCTCATCCGGAAAAAATCCCGGCTCAGCCGTTCGTTGGATATGATTTTGGACATTTTCACTTATCCTCATTAAGATTTATTGACGATTTTACCGCTGCAGACGGTATATTTTACCTCATGGAGCGATTGGCCGGCATGGGCCTCGAAAATAATATTTCTAAAACATGGAATGAGGAGAGAACGTCATGAAAGTCATCACGCAATGCGGTTTTTTGTTTTTCGTCTGTCTGGTCGGGGTTCATTGTTCCCACCTGCTGCCCTTTCCTGTACCGGCGAGCGTTTTATCGATGCTCGTTCTTTTTGTCCTGCTGCTCTCCCGGGGAATCGATCCTTCGAGCCTCAAGGAGACGACGGACGTCCTTTTGGGGAATATGGCGTTTTTCTTCATTCCCTCCGGCGTGGGAATCTTGGCTCATCTCGAAACTCTGCGCGACGATGCCCTCGCCTTGCTGGCGGTTTGCTGCGCTGCGACGTTCCTCACCTTCGCCGCGTCGGTTGCCGCCGTCACAGCCGCCGCTCGGCTTCAGCAGAAAATCTGCGGAAAATCCATGAAAGGAGTCGAGCCCCAATGAAATTTGTTTTGGACAGCCCTTTTTTCGGCGTCGCGCTCAGCGTTTTCGCCTACAAAATAGGCCTCTTGGCCGCGCGCAAAGCCCCTTCTCCCGTCACGAATCCGCTCTTGATCGCGATACTGCTGGTCATCGCGTTTTTGCGGGTCTTCGACGTCCCGTTGAGCGATTACGACAAAGGGGGAAGCCTCTTGACCTTGATGCTGTCGCCGGCCACAGCTCTTTTGGCCGTCTCCGTCTACAACCGCAGGGAGCTTTTGTGGAAAAACCTATTGCCCATCGCCGCGGGATGCTTCGTCGGAGCCGCGACATCGTGGTTCAGCACTCTCCTGCTCTGCCGGTTCTTTCGCTTGAACCCGACCTTGACGGCCTCCTTGATGCCCAAATCCGTGACGACGCCCATCGCTATGGAGCTGTCTTCGCACCGCGGCGGAATTGTTTCCCTGACCGTCGCCGCCGTCATCTTCACGGGAATTTTGGGGGCCGTCTTCGCTCCTTTGCTGATCAAGGCGTTGAAAATCACAAACCCCGTGGCCGCGGGCGTCGCGATCGGAACGTCCAGCCACGGCATCGGCACGGCCCGGGCGCTGGAACTGGGAGAGACCGAGGGAGCCATGAGCGGCATCGCAATCGGAGTGACCGGCATCGCCACCGTTTTGCTGGCGATTATAAGCTGAAGCTCAAGGGGGCGGAACTCCCTCGAGCCCCCCAGGAGCCAATCGGCGCGTTCATTTTACTTATTCACTTTCGTTTACTTTTCGTTTACTTTTTGTTTACTCGACGACGTTGGAAACTCCCACGTCGCGGTTCCCGGTTCTGCGGGGGAAAACGACGATTTTGGGGGTGTCGTTCTCGAATTTCATGTCTTTCGGAACGTGCACGCGCAGAGCTCCCGTGTCCACGACGTCGTAGTTTTCCGGCCCTCCTTCGGGAATCCCGTTTCTCACCATGGCAAAAGCGTTGCCTTGCCTGCAGGAATAAAACACGTTGGCGATCCACACGTCCTTTTCGCCTCCGCCTCTCGTCAGCAGCATTTCCTGCGCCTCCGGCGCAACGTCCACGCTGACCACCAAAGCCAAAATCACAACCCCTAAAAACGCGGCATTTCTGCACAGCCTGTACATGACAAAAAAACCTCCTTTACAATATCAAAACTCAGGAAAGCAGAGCTCGTTCGGCCGCCACTCGGTCCTCGCCGGTCCCCCCGAACCCCCCTCGGTCAGCGTTTCCTTGCCGCTTTATTATATCTTACCATTCCGATAAAATTCAAACGAGGGCGATAAGAGTGAGCGAACGCCCTGTTTCCAGGCGGGGCTGCGTAAGTTATAATTTTGTGTCTCGTTACGAATATAAATTACAAGTGCCCAGAAGGAGAGATTTTTGTGCAGTACCGAAGCGGGAAAGAAATACGCGAGCTCTTCATAAATTTTTGGAAAGAGAAGGGGAGCCATCATTGTCCCAGCTTTTCCCTGATACCGGACGACCCGTCTTTGCTCTTCACCATAGCGGGCATGGTGCCGTTCAAGGCGTACTACCTGGGCCTGAGGCCGCCGGAGTATCCCCACGCTGTCACCTGCCAGAAATGCGTGCGCACCAACGACATCGAAAACGTCGGCCGCACCGCGCGGCACCACACGTTTTTCGAGATGCTGGGCAATTTCGCCTGGGGCAGTTACTTCAAGAAAGAGGCCGTCACCTGGGCCTGGGAATTTCTGACGCGGGTGATAGGCCTCGAACCCGAGAAAATGTACGCCTCCATCTATCTGGACGACGAGGAGGCCTTCGACGCGTGGCATCGTGTGGTGGGCCTTCCGGAGGCGCGCATCCTGCGGTTCGGCCAGGACGAAAACTACTGGTTCATGGGCGAGCGGGGACCCTGCGGACCGTGTTCGGAGATCTACTACGACCGGGGGGAAAA
>JAISWV010000028.1 GCA_031270755.1 Synergistaceae bacterium | reverse complement strand
CTGGTGGTGGCCGACTCCCGGTCGCCGAGAGACGGGCGGTTCATCGAGCTGATCGGAACCTACAACCCCATGACCGACCCCGCCACAGTGGCGATCGAGGAAGAGCGAGCCCTTTACTGGCTGAGCGTCGGCGCGCAGCCCTCGGACACGGCAAGAGGGCTTCTGAAGAAACAGGGAATATGGGAAAAATTCGAGAACGCTAAAAAAAGCTGAACGACTCTTCGAAAAGTAGTATAATTTCATTGCTACTCAAATGCGGAGATAAAGGCCTAAAGTTTTAGAAGAGTCAAAAGCAGGTTTTCAAATTCGAATACAGCTTGAGATAATTCTTGTATCGCAAAAACTTAGGAGGTGTCGTAATGGCCAGCTATAAGGAGCTTGTCGAATTTGTCGCAAAAAATCTTGTCACACAGCCGGACGAGGTGAGTGTGGAAAGCAACGACAGCGAGAATGGGGTCAAGATACTGATTCGCGTCTCTCACGAGGACATCGGGCGCATTATCGGCAAGAGGGGGGCCACGATCAACGCGATCCGCCTTCTGGCCAAAGCCGCCGCCGTGAAGGCGGGAGAGAGGGTGGATGTCGACATCGTCGAAGACTGAGGACGCCTTCGACAACGGCGGAAAAGTCGCCGTCGGCTATATCGCCGCCGCGCATGGAGTGAAAGGGGAAGTTCGGGTCGTCCCGCTGACGGATTTTCCGGAACGCTTTTGGCGGATGGACTCGCTGGACCTTTATGCGGACGGCGTTTTTGTGCGGACGCTCCGTGTCGGACACGTGAGAGCGCACGAAAGCAAGGGCGAGCTGATCGTCCAGAGCGACGTATCCGACAGGAACGAAGCGGAAAAACTCGCGGGTCTGTCGATTTTGATCTCCCCCGAGGAACGGGTGGCTCTGCCCGAAGGCGTTTTTTGGGTGGACGACCTGATCGGCCTCCGGGTCGCGGACGCGGAGAGCGGCGTTCTGGGAGTGGTCGAAGATTTCATATCCTCCGGCGGCAGCGAGGTCTATGTCGTCCGGGACGACGGCGGAAAGTTGCATTACATTCCGGCGGTGGAAGAATTCGTGAAAAATATCGACGTGCCCTCCAAGACGATTGGCGTGAAGCTGATCGAGGGGCTTTGGTAGGGTTGCGGCGGCGGAACGATGCGTTTTTCGATCGTCACGGCGTTTCCTGATTTTTTTCATGATTTTCTGCGGACCAGTATCGTCGGGCGGGCCCTGAGAGCGGGCCTCTTTCGGGTGGACGTGGTGGACCTGCGTTCTTTCGGGAAGGGGGCCTATCGGCAGGTCGACGACTACGCTTTCGGGACCGGAGGAATGGTGCTGACGCCCTGTCCTCTGGAGGACGCATTGGATTTTGCGGGAAAGGGTTTTGTCGTCTATCCCTCGCCGCAGGGGGTTCCTCTGACGCAGGACATCGTGGAGACCCTCTTTCGTCAGGAGCACGTCGTGATCGTCTGCGGGCATTACGAAGGCGTCGACGAGCGTTTCGTCGAGCAGGCGGTGGACGTGGAGGTCTCGATAGGGGACTGCGTCCTGACCGGGGGGGAGATTCCCGCGATGGCGATCGTCGACGCGGTGTCCCGCCTGATTCCGGGGGTCGTGGGGAAGAGCGAGGCCGTGACGAAGGACTCGTTTTACGGTGGAATGTTGGATTATCCTCATTACACGCGCCCCGCTTCCTGGAACGGCAGAGAGGTTCCGGAGGTTCTGCTCTCCGGCGACGCGGCGCAAATCGAGGAATGGCGGCGAAGCCGGGCCGTGGCTCGTACCCTCTCCCGGCGTCCTGATCTGCTGTCCCGATGCGGCCTTCAAGGTTACCTGCGCGGCGGTTTTTACCTCGCCGTGGAAGTTCCGTTTTCCGCCGCCGATACCGGGCGTATCCGGGAGTGGGCGGACCTGTGCGAAGGCTATGGAGCCGTGCTTTTGCTTTTCTTCCCGGAGGGCCCTGAAGGCGGAGACAGGGCCGAGAGGGAAAAATTTCGGGAAGAATTGGAGAGCGCGGGCGTGAAAAAGCCGGGCAAGGTGAAGTTGTTGCCTTCTTTCGAGCACCTGCTGAGGTGGGTCGGGGAGAAAGAGAAGAAGAAAGGCCGGCCGATGCTGGTGGACGTTTCCGGCGGCGAGCCCGGGCAGGGCGGCGGCGCGCGCCATTGGTTGGATTTGAAGCGATTTATCCTGGAGGAGGGGCGTCCGGCGGTGTTTTGTTTCCGCGCCGGGGACGGCTCGAAGACAGGGGACGGGAAAAATCCCGATCGGTACGATGTCCGCATGATTCCTTTGCAGGGCGGGCGATTGCCTTTAGGGGGAAGGATTGCGGCGGTGCTCGATCGGTTTTTGGGTTCGAGGTAGATTTTTTAATTTTTAAGGAGGCACTACGGAAGTGAACATACTGGATTTCATCGAGAAAAAATACACGAGGGAGGACCTTCCCGTCTTTCGGCCGGGGGACACGCTGAGGGTGCATGTGAAGGTCAAGGAAGGCGTGAGGGAGCGCATTCAGGTCTTCGAGGGGATCATGATCGCGCGTCAGCACGGCGGCCTGAACGAGACCTTCACCGTCCGCAAGATTTCGAGCGGCGTGGGTGTGGAGCGTATTTTCCCGCTGCACTGCCCGTCCATCGACAAAATCGAGATCAAGCGGCAGGGTAAAGTGCGCCGCGCGAAGCTCTACTATCTCCGCAAACTCAGCGGAAAGGCCGCCCGCATCAAAGAGCGCCGCGAATTCTAACGCGCCGGGTAAGAAGCGATAAATTTTTGCCCCACCCGAAGAGAAGGTGGGGCAAAAATTTTAGAAACATCTTTTTAATAATGAGGTCAAGGAGGCTAAGCCTCCTTGCGGGGTTTGGGGCGGCGCCCCAAGGTTTTTTTTATTATTGCTTTGTGCTTATTTCCCGCCCTCGGGCCTGCGGAGCCACCATTCGACGATCAGCCCTGTCGCGACGAAAATGGAGCTGTAGGTACCGACGACGACGCCCACCAGCATCGCGTAGCTGAACGCGGCGAGCACCGGGCCTCCCCAGACGCACAGGGCGATGATGGGAAAGAGAGTCGTCAGCGTCGTGTTGAGCGTTCGGGAGAGGGTTTGGTTGA
>JAISWV010000018.1 GCA_031270755.1 Synergistaceae bacterium | reverse complement strand
CTGCGCCCGAAAATTCATTGGCCTGCCGCAAAGCTTCATAGTCACCGATCACCACCGGCAGGCATTTTTCGAATATGTCCTCGTGCCTCAGCGCTTTTGCCGCGATCTCCGACCCCACGCCGGAGGGATCTCCCATGGTGATTCCGATAACGGGTTTCATGAGCTGAAATAAAAAAGGGCGATTAAAGATTGGTGCCGATGTCGTCCTTCAGCGAGCTTATGGGTTTTTCTTCCGTTTTTTCGTTCGTAAAGCCCTGTGCTTTGCGTTCGCGCCTTGCAAGGAAGTCAACGAGCAGAGGGCAGAGGATCGCGGTAATAACGATAGAAGCGCCGACCTGAGCCGTGGCCACCGGAGCGTAGGCCGCGAAGGACGGGTCGACCGCCGCGAAGGCCGCCGGAGTCGCGGCCGCATTGCCGGCGGTGGTTCCCACGGCCGCGCCGACAGCTCCGCTCTTACGCAGAGATTTGGGTACGAGGAACTTGTAGACGAAATAACTGCCTCCACCCGTGATCACCAAGGTCAGCAAGCCGAGAATGATCCCCGGAATCCCCGCATCCACCAGCTGATTCAGGCTGAGTCCCGCGCCAAGCGGAAACGCGAAGAAGGGAATGGACAGCATGACGCCGGGCCTGAGAAAGTCGCGGATGTCGTCATCGAGGTTGCCGAGAAGCATTCCGATGAGAATGGGAACGACGACCGCCCAAAGGGTTATCCAGGGGATGTTGGCCAACCCGGTCCCGGCCATGAAGGCCATCTCGAAGAAAGGTCCGTCGTTGCTGGAGATGATCGCCAGAGCGCCGACGTCCGAGTCGTCGCCATACCGGGAGGCAAGGGCCGCGTAAAGCCCTCCGTTGGAGTTGGACATCGCGGAAATGAGCGCCAGCGGCGTCAGCCCGAGCCAAGTCGCGTGCTGACCCAGCAGCCGGCCCAGGATAAGCGCGGGTATGACCCCCAGCAAAACCTTGCTGGTATTCAAAACGATTCCCTTCCACAGGGCAACTCCCGCCGTTTTGACGGTGATCTGAGCTCCGCTGCAGAAAAGCAGCACCGCAATCAGAGGCATGGCGCCCTGCTTGAAAAGAAACGTCGTAAAGCTACCGATCATGAGAGACTGCGGCGCAAAGGTATTGACCAGGCACCCCAGCACCAAAAACACCACCATAAGCCCCCCGGGAACCCTGTTGATCGCTTTGAGAATCGGAACCTTACCCCACATCGAAAACTCCCCTTTCCGTCATAAATTTCCGCCATAAACTTTTTTAATGTGCTGAGAACACCCAACTGTCGCTGCGCGATCAAAAATTGAAGATCTCCAAATCAAGGGAAAAACAAAAAACGACAGTCCTCCCTTTCCGGGGAACTTTCATTTCAACTCAACCAGCCTGAGCCGACCTGACAGTTGTTAATGTTCAATGAAGTATGAAGATCCTATCACTTGCTTTAAAGCAAGTCAATATATCGGCGACGCAGGGCGTAAAGTCAATGACCGCGCCGGGTGGCCAATAGGCTTGCCGCTGCCGGCGCAGGACGTTGGCAGGCACGAACGATCCGGCTATTCCACCGTCACGCTCTTGGCCAGGTTTCTGGGCCTGTCGATCTCCCGTCCCAGAATCGACGCCAGATGATACGCGAACAACTGCAAGGGAACCACCGTCAAGAACGGCGTCAGCTCGTTTTCTGTGCCGGGAACGAAAAAACAGTCGTTGGAGAACCGCCGGATGTCCTCGTCTCCTTCCGACGCGACGGCGATGATGGGGGCGTTGCGCGCGCGGGCCTCCTGGATATTGGACAAAGTTTTCTCGTAGAGGTCGTCCTTGGGCGCGATGGCCACCACCGGCAGGTGAACGTCCAGAATGGCGATGGGGCCGTGCTTCATCTCACCTGCGGCGTGGGCCTCGGCGTGAACGTAAGAAATCTCTTTGAGCTTCAGAGCGCCCTCCATGCCGATGGCGTGGGAGGCGCCCCTGCCGATGAAAAGAAACCCGAAGGCGTCTTTATAACTCTCTGCCATTTTCCTGAGGGTCTCCCCCTGGCCTAAAATTTTTTCGAGTTTCATCGGCAGGCGAGCCAGCTCTTCGGTCAAACGGAGTTCTTTTTCGCGGGAGAGATTGCCCTTCCTCTTTCCGATCCAAAGAACCAGGAGGGTCAAGGCCGCCAGTTGTCCCATGAAGGTCTTCGTAGCGGCTACGCCGATCTCCGGCCCGGCCCGCAGCTCCAGTACCGCGCCCAGCTCCCGGGCCAGGGAGGAGTTGACCGCGTTCGTGACGGCGAGGCAGCGGGCACCCTTCGCCCGAGCCTGACGCGCGGCCGCCAAGGTGTCCGCCGTCTCCCCGGATTGAGAGACGAAAATCGCCAAAGTTTGGGCATCGCAGATCACGCTGCCGGAGCGGTACTCCGAGGCCGCTTCCACCCGCACGTCCAACCCCGTGAACTTGTCAGCCAGACGTCCCGCCACCGCCGCGGCGTGGCACGAGGTCCCACAGGCCACCAAGTGAACGCGGCGGAAACTTCGGGCGTTTTCTTCGGAAAAGGGGAACTCCGCGTTCAGGTCGATGCCTCCTTTTCCGGCACTTTCTTCGCCGGAACCTCCTTCGTCCGCGTTTCCTATTCGGCCCGTCAAGGTTTTGCGCAGCACGCTCCCCTGCTCCTCGATTTCTTTGAGCATAAAGTGGGGATACATCCCTTTCGACGTCATCGACGCGTCCCAGTCGACGGTCTTTGTGCGGGCTTCTTTGCGGGTACCGTCAAATCCGTACAGGGCGATGCCCTCTGTGGACAGCTCCGCGATCTCGTCGTCTTCCATGAAAAGGATATCGTGGGTGTAGGGCAAAAGCGCCGTAACGTCCGACGCGCAGAACGCCTCACCGGCGGCGGCCCCCAATACCAATGGAGGGCCCTTGCGAACGCAGTAATAGCGGTCGTCGATGTCGGAAAAGAGAATGACGAAAGCGAAGGACCCCCGCAAACGAGCACAAGCCTCCCGGATCGCCAGGAGCGGGTCGTCTTTGTAAAGGCTGGAAATCAGAAACGCCGCGACCTCCGTGTCCGTCTCGGAGGCGAACCGCACGCCTTTTTTCGAAAATTCTTCTCCCAGCTCGTGAAAATTTTCAACGATACCGTTGTGAATCAGGACGACTTTTCCGTCGGGGTCCACGTGGGGATGGGCGTTTTCTCTCGTCACCCCGCCGTGGGTCGCCCAGCGGGTGTGGCCTATGCCCATCTTCCCGCTCAGGGCATTTTTCGCCAGCTGGGCTTTCAGATTCGCCACGCTGCCCACGCACTTGGATATGCCGATCTTGTGTCCCTCGGCCAAAGCTACTCCCGCGGAATCATAGCCTCTATATTCCAGACATTCAAGGCCTCCAAGGACAATCCCGGCAGCGTCCCTAGGGCCGATATACCCCATAATTCCACACAAAATCCACTCGCCTCCTTATAATTCTCAGTCTTTCCAGTTGTCGCTGCTCTCTATGAACTGGATAAGGTCGTTGATTTCCAAGGGCCTGGAGTAATAGTATCCCTGATAGATATGGCAGCCCAGTTCTTTCAGCTTGTCCCGTTGTTCTCTGGTTTCGACGACCTCCGCGATCACGTGCATCCCGAGATTATCGCACAGGTTGATGATGGCCTTGATAATATCGGCGGTATTGGGGTCCGTCAGGACGTCTTTGACCAGGGATCCATCGAGCTTGACAGTATTGACTTCGAAAGAACGCAGATAGAGCAACGATGTATGTCCCATGCCGAAATCGTCGATGGCGAGCCTGACGCCTAATTTTTTGAACTTTTCGAGCACCTCCCGAGATTCGCTGGAGTTGTCGAAAGCAACGTTTTCCGTGAGCTCCACCTCGATTTTGTCGGGGTCGATTTGGTAGTCCCTGAGAAGATTTTGAAGAATTTTCGCGATTTCCGGGTTATGGAGCTGCAGCGGCGAGATGTTCATGGACAGGATCAAATCCTTATGCCCCAAATCGCGCAGGTTTTTGAACTGCCTCAAAGCGGTTTCAAAAATCCATTTATTGAGGACGTCGTCCAGCTCCGCTTCTTCCGAGATCGTTATCGTCGTGGGGGGCGGAATGACCCCGAACTTGTAATGCCTCCATCTCAAGAGGGCTTCGCAGCCCATCACGTGTCCGGCGTTGTCGAACTGGGGCTGAAACACAAGGTAAAGGCCCTGGTTTTCCACGGTGTTTTGCTGGAGGTCGGAAGCCAGGACTCTGGCCAGAGAGCCGATCTCGTCCGGGCGGTTCAAGACCATTGGCAGACGGCGGTTGTCGACGTAATTGACCTGTTCGTTGAGCTTTGTCAGCACCTTGAGATTGGCTTCATCTCTGAAACGCTCGTTCATTTTCACGAAGGGAAGATAAATAGCCGTTCCGATGAGAAAGTTAACGAGCTGAAGCGCGGCTCCCTTCCAACTTGCCGTCGCGACGTAGCCGCCGATGAAGATCGGAGTGGTCCAGGCGACCTCGTGCGTGATGATGGGAACCAGCCCCGCGGCGGTGGCAAAATAAGAGACGATCACCAGCACCACCGGCACGATGATAAAAGGAATCAGATAGAAGGGATTGAAAACGATGGGAAGCCCGTAGGTCAGTGTTTCGTTGATGTTGAAGATCGCCAGGGGAATCGACAGCTTCGTGATCTTCGAGGAGTTCGAGTTCCGCGCCGCGATGAAAAGTGCCGCGATCAGGCAGAAGGTGCTTCCCGCGCCGCCCATGAGCGCGTACACGTCGAAAAATTGTTTCGAGAATATCTCCTTTGGCACCTCGCCCGCCTGCAGTGCCGCAATGTTTTCGGCCAATTTCGGAACCCACAGCTGCTGGGTGACGTGTTCGAGGATGTTGCTGCCGTGCAGTCCGCAGAACCAAAACACCTGTATCGAGAATATGAAAAATACAGCGGAGCCTAGATTGTTTGCGAAGAAATCGAAAATACCTCTCAGCACCTCGTAGAGAAACACATGCAAGTCGTAGATCCCCAGACAATGGAAGCCGAATCGAATGAACGCAAAGCACAGAAAAGTCCACACAGCCGGCTCCAGAAGCGCGATGGACTGCATCAGGATCGTATCCGTCACCTCGGTGAAGAGCTTGACACGAAAGAATTTGTGTTTGTCGAAAAAGAAAAAAAGCTCCGCGGACAAGACGGCGACGATGACAGCCAAAGAAAGCCCCGTAGTGCCAAGTTGCGCGAAGGCAAGCGACCCATTGGCCGCGTTCGTGAGCATCACGAGACAGCTCAGGCTGATGAGAGAAAC
This sequence comes from Synergistaceae bacterium, assembly GCA_031270755.1. Lineage (GTDB taxonomy): Bacteria > Synergistota > Synergistia > Synergistales > Aminobacteriaceae > JAISLU01. The sequence continues at coordinate 709 of JAISWV010000018.1, read as the reverse complement.
GATCAAGGGGTTGATTTGACCTATTTTCACAGACGTCTTCGATTTGGCGATGGAGTGGCTTATGGAGACGAGGCCTCCTATGGACATGATCTGCATCGTGCCGTCGTAGATCCAGGAAGCGATGTTTTTCCATTCCCCGCCGAAGGTGTTCGTCATGAAGCGCTGGAAAAAATCGAGGGGAATATTGTTTACGAGGACGGCGAAAGAGCCGATGATCATTAGGGGCATCATGGCGATGAGCCCCTGTCTAATGGCCGTCATGATCCGATTGGAGGCCATTCCGTGTATAGGTTTCAAAAACGCCCTGCTCCATTTTGTCAAAAAAACACACTCTTTCCGCCCATTTGCGCGGCAGGTCCTCGATTCCGACATCCGCACAATTATACACCTGTGCTGACGATTATCCTTACATGAAGGCTTTGACAACAGCAAACAACGGCCTCCGCCTCCGCCTCCGTCAGGGGCTTATATTATCATTATAGTATCCTTTGGAAGACGAGATGAACGGACAGGCCGGCGATACGGCGGTCGAATCCATCGTGATTGGAGCGTGTTTTCGCAAATTGAAGGCATTTCTGGAAGGGCTCTATTTTGTCTATAACCGCCGGGAGCTGGTGACCCCCGACCCCCTGGCCTTCTTGTACGCCTACGACGACCCCCTGGACCGGGAGGTGGCTGGGCTCGTCGCTTCCTGCCTGGCCTATGGACG
>JAISWV010000051.1 GCA_031270755.1 Synergistaceae bacterium | reverse complement strand
CAAAAGAAGACATCTAAAGTATGTCGTTATCATGGAAAGCGGGAAGATGGCCAAATGACAACGTATCGTATATTCTGAAACATAAGCTGACCGCAAAGACGGACCCGGCGGAGTACAGGTACCGTCGCGACGGCGTCTTCACTTTATCTCGCTGCCGCCCCACTCCACCATTTGGAAAGAAATCAGGTTCCAGGCGTTGCCTTCCGTCAAGGGCAGCCAGTAGACGATAAATTCGTTGTACTCCCTGGGGGTCAGACCCATGAAGGCCAGTTTTTCCCTCAAAAACTCGCCTGTGTCCGAGCCCTTCACGACGAAACCGCTGCTAAAATCGCAGGGAAAGTTCGCCTCGCCCTCCCAGAAGAGGTAAGAATATTCCCTGCCGTCGGCGTGGTTGACGAGCATCCCGTCCGAGTGCGCCGTGACCTTCCAACCGTCTCCATAAGGCGGCCAGGTGTGGGTCAGCGCGCCATTGTATTTCACTCTGACGGAGACCTCCGTCGTTTTTTCGGGATAGAGGTAGATGACGGGTTTGGAAGTCATCGGGCCAGATATCGTATCCGCGATAAACAACACGCCGGCAAGCAACGGCAGAATGGGAAAGTAACTGACGAACTTGCCAAGCTTGGTTTCCCAACGCCCGGATGCCCAGCACCATAAAAACAGGACGAACATACAAACGGTCGAGGCAGGGTAGATATATACGCCGGGAGGCATCGAGGTAATTTTAATAATCAATGGCGCCCCGAATTCCATGCCAGTGAAAACTTGCCTGAGCTTCTCGGCGGCACCCAAGTAAAACCAGCAGGAAGATAAACAGAGTACTTGCACTATTAATTTCCCCCATGTCATCTTCTCTAAATTCGTTTTCAAATTTGACAAATTCGGCATGATTCGATTTCTCCTTATGTGAATTGTCTTGCCGTCGATAAGCTTACAAGATTCTGAACACTTTATCAAGTTTTGAGGGGTACCTCCCGAAAGGGGGTGACAGCATGACCTCATGATGGAGAGAATAAAAGAGCTTGTATTTACGTTCACGGCGCTCATACAAGCCCTCGCGAGTTAGCCCGGCAGCCGAATTGATCCGGCTCTTCAAAAGCACTAAAACATAAGCCCGATCGGGACTCAGCTCCGCTTGGCAGCTTTCGAAAACTCGATAGCCGCCTGACCTTTCCCAGACAACCTTGTTATATCGCTCATTTTTTTGACGGCAAGAGTGCCGCCGCCGACCGGTGTCCTCTGTCTACCATGCCTTGGGCTTGAAGCCTTCCGGAATGTCGATTTTTACGGTATCTCCGGTCTGTATGATAACGTAAAGGCCCGCTTTGAGAGTGGCGGTTTTTACCTTGTCAGGCATGATGGCCCCAGCCGGTTCACGTGTATCCGTTGCCGTTGTCATCGCATTGCCGTCCTCGTTCCAGCGCCTTGTTCCACGTCCGTTCTGTCTGCCGTTTAAGGAACGCGGTCATGGGCGCCAGGTCTTCATCTTCGTCATAACGAGAAAGCGCATCGTAATAAGCGAGCTTATCTTCATCGTAAATGATGACGGGCGGGTGGTCGTGAATCATCAAATAATAGTTGAGCAAGGTCCGTCCCACACGCCCGTTGCCGTCCGCAAACGGGTGAATATACTCGAAACGGGCGTGAAAGTACGCCGCCGCCTTCAGCGTATTCCTGTTCTTGTCTTCATTCTTGTCCCCGTAATCGGCGAGCTCGTCCAGAAGCTCCGCGAGGTCGCTTTCCACATCCTCCGGCAGAGAGCCCACCTCGGCGATCCCGGTTACATAGTCATGCTTTTTGAACTCGCCGGGTCGTTCGCCAAGCTCCACATAACGGCGTTCGTCGTAGGTGCCGCCCGTCAACACGCCGTGGATTTCTTTTATCAGCGCAATTGTCAGCGGTTCTTTCGACGCGAGCTTGGGTTTCAGAAAGGCATAGCAAGTGCGCTGATTGAAAAGCTCGAACATCGCGCGAGGACTTCCGGTGTAGTTCAGAACACGCCCGTTTTCGAAGATCTCCCGCGTGTCGCTGTATGTGATCGCGTCGTTTTCGATTTTGCTGGAGTTGTACGCAAACAAAATGCGAAAATTCTCCAGGCGGTGGTCAATGTCCGCCTCCGTCGCAACGCGGTAACTCCGCCATAGTTTTATGGCTTCTTCGTATCGATGACACTTCTCGACGAGGCTCATCTCGACGGGGACACCTCCGAGAGATACTTTGCGACTTCCTCGTTACCGACGATTCGGGCAAGTTCCAGCGGGGTCTTGTTCTCGAATTGCCTATAATCCACATCCCCTGCTTCTATCGAGAACTCAAAAGTTTTCTTCAGCAAATCTCCGCTTTGGGTTTTGGCGTCAATGTCAGCGCCAGCCTCCGCCAGCAGCTTGACGGTTCCGAGAAAGTCCGGCCGGAATTCCTGTCCTTGCATCAAGAAGAAACTCGTGGCCTGCCTTGCGCGTTCCTCGAAGGAGCCTCTCATACCCTTGCGTTTCATGGCGATGATGCCCGTGGCCAGATGGAGAGAGGTAAGCCCGCCCGGAGCGCTTTCCAGCCTCGCTCCGGCCTTCAACAGAACGGAGACGTCCTCCGCTTTCCCCAATACAGCTGCCACCGACAGAGCCGTCGTGTCCTCGGACATGGCGTTGACGTCCGCCCCGGCGCGGATTAGAGCCTCGGCGACGCGGGCGTCTCCCGAAACGAAGAACAGGGGCGTCCTGCCGGTGATCTTGTCTCTTGCGTTCACATTCTGGCCTTTCTCGATAGCCGCCTTCACTCCTTCCACGTCGTCATTCAGCACCATTTGAAAAAACGCCTCGTCGTTGGCGGTCGATGGAGTTGGGGTCGAAACGACGACTACTAAAATCACGGCTCCAAGAAACGCCACAGCCGAAAATGTTCGTTTCATACTCTTAACCTCCCATAGGAGAGAATAAAAGAGCTTGTATTTGCGTTGACGGCACTAATATAAGCCCTCGCCGAGTTAGTCCGGCGCATAACCGGATTGATCCCAGTCCTCAGCTTTTTCTTTCCGCAACGTCCTATTTCAGCGAAAGTATGGCGCTCTCATCCAAGCCGGTATATTTTCTGACTTGTTCGACGGGAAACCCGTCGAAGAGCATTGAACGTGCAACTTCAAACTTCCCTTTCTCTATGCCTTTCTCTATGCCTTCCTCTATACCCTCCTCTTTACCTTCTTCTCTAGCAAGCAGCTTTAGATATTCTTCACGCGATATTGTCTGCATTTTGTACGCCTCCTTCAAGTTTTCGCTAATTCCGGAGTCTTTCAATCGAAAGATTCTTTTCCCAAAGTCAAGAATGAATTTTCTCTGCTTTTGGTCGTATTCCCCTTCGTTTGTCATGTTCAATAGTTCCCACGCATACTTTTCACGCAACGCCGCGTCGTTCTCACTTCCCAACGCCAGACGACCGGCATACATCACCCGCGCGAAAGGCCGCTTGTCTTCCCTCAATTCCTCCACGCTGTAACTCGGAAGATAAAACGTCCTGAATTCTAACGACATCTTCAAACCATAACACGACTCGGTATAAAAATTTACGTCCTTGGAATCTCCTGTGTATAAGGCAAAGCCCGTCGTTTTGCCTGCAATCCGTTGCGCTCGTAAACGGACAACCGATTCGAACACCCGCAGAGCAAAATTCTCGTCAGTTTCGTGTTGCTGTTCGGCCAGGCAAGCGACGCTCCAATCTTCTTCGCCGATTACAGGGACGCTGAGGAAAACATCCGATATCAGCATACCCTTATCGGAATCGGAACCTGCCATCCGCAATTCCATTCCCGTGATGACAGTCACCTCCCTCGACGTGTCCATGTCGCGGGCGAGGTCCGGCATGAAGTACCCGATAGCCTCCTTCGCGCCGTCAACGAGAGCTTCTTTCCACGCAACATCCCGCCACTTGTGCGGTATCTCATTCATACGCAAAACCACCTGTCACAACGCCAGATTTTGGGAATAATATAATTGCCCGCCTCTCTTGCCTCATTATAGGGCACTTGCTCATAATTTTTCTCCTCTAACCTCATTTTCCCCAAACACGAAAGATTCTGCAATGCATGGCGGGGGAGCGTTCGATTTTCTCCCGCAAATTCTCTTTACCGATCTTCCAGCCCTTTCGCCAAGCCGATCAGGCGCACCAGTTCGGCCCTGTACCCGCCAACGGTCCAGCGGTTATCTCCATTGCTTAAGTGGGTTTCAGCACCACCTGAGAGCCGTCAGCGTAGGTCACCAGAGAGACATTGTCCTTGGAGCGAAGGTTGTCGACCAAGAGCCTCAGAGACGATTTCACCAGCGGCAGGCGTTCGGGCAAGTTCATGGAGCCGGAAACGTCCAGCAGAAAAGGGAGGAGGCACAGAAAGGGACGCCTCCTTTGTGGTGGATGAAGGGAGTGGAGCAGATGCGATCTTAGGTGTAAAAATTGCCTTTCCGATAGTAAAAATTCCAGCAAATAACACTGAAAACAACGCCAATTTTCTCCATGTAATCTTCTCCAAATTCGTTTTCAAATCCGCAGGTTGCGTTTGGAAAATTTCTATATACAGAGTTAGTACAATAGATGAGTTATTTTTTATCTTTCACCCAATGGGTGCGGGGTTTAAGCGAATCAAGCGTCTATTATATCTCTATTTATAGAAATTCAAAGATTGCAACTTGCAGATTTGGGCGATCGGTGAAGAACTCTCCCTCTCCTCGAATGCCATGCCTTGGACGTGAAGCCATCTGGCACGTCGATGGTCATGGTGTCGCCGGATTGCGTGACGACATAAAATCCGTTTTCCAAGGCGTACTCCCTCACTTCGTCTGAAACGATCGCGCCCGCCACTCCCCCGTAGAATTTTCGCGCGTCCCAATGAGCGTCCGCATAGCGGTGAAGTTTTTCCATCCGCTTGACATGCTTTTCGACGTCCTCGTTATCGAGATTCGCCTTGACCTCCACCGCCACAGCGCAATCTCCATTTTCCAGAAAGAGGTCAATCTCCAGTGCCAGATTCATCGCTTTGTCCTTGAATGAGGCGTCAGGGCTGCATCTGGTAAAAACAAACCCCAAGGCGTTGAATTTCTCCAAATATACCGGGCGCGACCAAATGTTCGGCCAGCTCCCCAAACCGATTGTCCAACCTGCCAAGCTGCTCGTTGGTTTCCTGCATCTTCCGGTTAGTTTCTGCGCTCAATTTCTGCATGAACCGCTCAGTTTTTTCACTTGATTCCCGCATTTGCTGGGCGACCGTCTGGAATTTTCGGTCAGTTTCCTGAAACATTGCCCAAACCTT
>JAISWV010000402.1 GCA_031270755.1 Synergistaceae bacterium | reverse complement strand
CGGAATGATCTCTGCTTTGACTGATAATTTCGCCGCCCCCGATACCGGACGCGACGTCGGCGGAATGTGGGAAAACTTGATGCTCAGCGAGCGGTTGAAATACAATCAAAACCATCGATATTACAAAACTCTGTATTTCTGGCGCTTGAAAAGCGCGGGCGAGATCGACTTGGTGGAAGAATGCGACGGCAGGCTCCACCCCTACGAATTCAAATGGAACAGAGGTAAACTTACGGCTTCGGCGCGTACTTTCCAGGAAAACTACGGAACGCAAGCCGTCGAAATCATCGACAAACACAATTTTATCGATTTTGTGCGTTGAAAGTGGAGGTTGAAAGTGGAGGTTGAAAATCGAGCTTTGCGTGCCTTCGTGATGCCGCAATCTTTTCGAAGGGAGCGACGGCTTTGGCCGAAAGGCTCGACGTCGTGATCGGACGAGCTGCGAGTACGCGCTCATCTCCTATCAGAAGAAACGGATTTGCGAAAAACGGTAAAATTTTAAAAAATTAAGCCCTCCATATAAGCCCTCCATCGACGAATTTTTCCAGACAATCCCGTTTACTTCAAAAATTGAGTCTTGTATAATGGCGACTACGTATTGCGTAGTTGTGGGAGGGACATATCCATGGACGTAATGGGCAAATTGTCGATCTTGGCGGACGCGGCGAAGTACGACGTCTCCTGTTCTTCAAGCGGGTCGAAGCGGGCAAACCGGCCGGGGGAAATCGGAAACGCCTACTTTGCGGGTATATGCCACACCTGGACGGACGACGGGCGCTGCGTGTCGCTCTTGAAGATACTTCTCTCCAACGACTGCGTCTACGACTGTGCCTATTGCGTCAATCGACGCAGCAACCACAGACCGCGGGCAACTTTCACCCCCCGGGAGGTAGCCGACCTCACCATCGACTTCTACCGCCGAAACTACATCGAAGGGCTGTTTTTGAGTTCCGGGATTCGCCGCAGCCCCGACGACACGATGATAGACTTGATTCGGGCCGTTTTTATTTTGCGCAAAGAGCACCGTTTCAACGGGTACATTCACGCCAAAACCATACCCGGGGCGTCTTCGGAGTTGATCGAGCAACTGGGGCGTCTGGTCGATCGGATGAGCGTCAATATCGAGCTTCCCACGGAACGGAGCCTTGGCCTGCTGGCCCCCCAGAAGACGAAAAAATCCATCTTCACGCCCATGAATTTCATCAGAGGCCGACTGGAAGAGCAAGCGGAAGAGAAACGCCCGGCCCTGCGCGCGCCTCGGTTCGTTCCGGCGGGACAGACGACCCAGCTGATCATCGGCGCGACCCCCGACACGGACCTCAGCATCCTGCGCCTGTCCGAGGGCCTTTACGGCAAGTTCGGCCTGAAGCGGGTGTACTACTCCGCCTATATGCCGGTGAACGAGGAACGAAACCTCCCGGCTTTGGCGACGGCCCCGCCTCTTCTTCGGGAACATCGGCTTTACCAGGCGGATTGGCTTCTGCGTTACTACGGCTTCACGACGGGGGAGATCGTCGACGACAGCGCACCCTCCCTGGACGATGTCCTGGATCCAAAGACGGCGTGGGCGCTGCGCAACATGAACTTTTTTCCTCTGGACGTGAACAAGGCGGACTACGAAAAACTTCTGCGTATTCCCGGCGTTGGGGTCAGGTCCGCGAAGCGCATCGTCGTGGCGCGCCGCTCCCGCCGCCTGAGGCATGAGGACCTGAAGCGCCTGGGCGTCGTGATGAAGCGCGCCGCCCATTTCATAACCTGCGACGGGCGCGCGGAGGGAATGATTTCCTCCTTGGAGCGCCTGCGCCGCTTCTTGTCGGGCAAGCCCGTATCCCAGCAGCTCTTGCTGCCCTTCGACCCGGTCTGACCTCGATGATATACGTTTACGACGGCACTTGGGACGGTTTGATGTGCCTCGTCCACAGGACGGCGCGGGACCAAAGCGTCCCCGAGGGCATTGTGCGCCGTTACGGCGAAGGAGACACCCGACAGGCTCGACAAGAAATCTTGTTCAAGACGACGATAATCGAAAACGACGCGAAGGTGGCTGAGGCGACGGCGGCGGTCTTGAAAAAACGGGTTTCGCGTCAATTGCTGTCCGATGCGTGGTTCGCGCTGCTCTCATGCGACAGGGGCGATGACCGGCATTTCTCAAGCAGCGTGGACATGGCTCTCTGGCACACCCTGGAGCGCGTGTGGACCCTGGGGAAAAGGGCGGAGGCGGACCTGTCCGACGAGTACGCCCACGTCGTGCGCAAAGCGGCTCTTCGCACGGGGGGAGAGTACAACAAGTACCTGGGTGTCGTGCGGTTCAAAGACGTGGGAGGAATCTTTTACGCGGAGCTGGAGCCGGACTGCGACGTGTTGGCTCTTTTGGCCGACCATTTCGGCGCTCGTCTGCCCGACCGGGGCTGGGTGCTTCACGACCTGCGCCGTAAAAAAGCGGCGGTGTACGACACGAAAAAATGGATCGTCACGGACATGGACCTCCCCCGAGCTCCGTCGGACACCAAAGAAGAACGGGAAATTCAAGAGCTCTGGCGCGAGTTCTACCGAAGCACGACGACGGGTCAGCGCCTGAACTATAAAACACAGCGCGGCCACATGCCCAAGAAATATTGGAAACACCTGGTCGAAACCCCGGGTTCCCTGTCCGGCCACCGGGTAAACGAGAATCATAATCCATTGCTATAGCCTAATTGCCACTTGATGCCTTCTCTTTGTCGGATTAGAAAGAAACAGGTGGTGGAGTCGACGAATTTCACGTATATATAATATAAATTAAGAAATAATATTGAAAACGTATGTAAACGATACAGGCGCTGTCCAAGAAATATTGATAAAGAAACCGGAAGGAATCGATTGAGTCTGGCCACGACGTGCGCCCACAGGAGTTCGATGATAAAATTTCGGTAAGTTCATAACCACCAATAAGGGGGCTTCAGGACATGATCTTGTCGTTTCGATGGTACGGGGACGACGACCCCGTCACCCTGGACGCAATTCGCCAAATTCCCGTTGTGAAGGGGATCGTCAGCGCGCTCTACGACGTCCCTGTAGGCGAGGTCTGGCCGCTGGAAAAGCTCCAGGCGCTCAAAAACGCGGTGGAAGCCAAGGGGTTCAAGCTTTCCGCCATCGAAAGCATTCCCGTCCACGAACACATCAAGCTCGGACTCCGGGACGCCGACAAGCTGATGGGCAACTACTGCCGGAGCGTTCTCAATATGGGCAAGGCAGGGATTTCCGTGCTGTGTTACAACTTTATGCCGGTCTTCGACTGGACGCGCAGTTCTCTTGCCCTGGAGCTGCCCGACGGGTCCAATTGTCTTTCCCACGACGACGCGGAGATCCGCGATATGGACCTGTCCAAAGGGACCAAAGGCCTGCCGGGCTGGAGCGCGGGGTATGACGCCGACCAGCTCCGGTGGCTGCTGGACGCTTATCGAGACCTGAACGCCGAAGGTTTGTGGAGCAATCTCGAACGTTTTCTCAAGAAAGTCGTTCCCGCGGCCCAGGAGGCCGACGTCAAGATGGGCATCCACCCGGACGACCCTCCGTGGCCGATCTTCGGCCTGCCGAGAATCATCTGCGGCGAGGCGTCTCTGGACCGTTTTTTGAAGATCGCGGACGTTCCCCACAACGGACTGAGCCTCTGCACGGGGTCTTTGGGCGTTTTGCCGGAGAACGACATCCCAAAGATGGTGCGCAAATATTCTGCCTTGGGCCGCGTCCATTTCGCCCATGTCCGCAACGTGAAAATTGGCGGCCCTCACAACTTCAACGAGACGGCCCACCCCACCGAATGCGGGTCTCTCGATATCGCGTCGATTGTCCGCGCCTACGCGGAGACCGGTTTCCAGGGAGTGATGCGCCCCGACCACGGGCGGATGATATGGGGCGAAACAGGACGCCCTGGCTACGGCCTCTACGACCGCGCCCTGGGAGCCATGTACCTGGCCGGCTTGTGGGAGGCTTTTACCGCCGCCAGACCTTAATACCGCAGCAGAAAATCCTTCACTTTGCAATCGAACAGGTGGGTCTGCAAAATACCGGCCATGTGTCCCATATCGCTGTCGATGACGTACATCTCGGCGCTGCCGCCCAGCCAGGTGATCCGGTCGACAATCCTCCGGTTGAAGGACACCGGGTGCATGATGTCGGTGCTGCAGGGAATGGCCAGTACCCGCGCGCGAATCCGGGCCAGCGCCGCGTCCAAGTCTCCGCCGAAATGGCGCGCCACATCGTGGTTCATGGCCATACGGCAGGTATAAATCCAGTGGTTCAGGTCCACCACGCCGCAGCGTGCTGCAACCACGCCGTACAGCTCTTTTTCCGAGGAGGACATGGCCAGCACATCCCGGTAGCAGTCCACATCGGCGCTGTTGCGCTTGTAGGTCCGCTCGTAGAAATCAGCCGAGTGGGCGCCCACGTTCATTATCTGCAGGGCCAGATGCAGGCTTTCCTCCGGCTGTTCCGGCTTGTCGTAATAGTCGCCGCCGTTCCATTTGGGGTCCAGCATGGCGGCTCGGATGCCGTGCTGAAGCACCAGGAAGGAGGTAAAGGACGGATGCTGCGCCGTGGCGATGACGGGAATAATGACGTCCATCCAGTCGGGATACTGCACCGCCCACTCATAGGCGATTATGCCGCCGGCGGAGGGCCCCATGACCGCCTTGAGATGGGTGATTCCCAGCGACTCCAGCAGCAGCTTCTGGGTGCGGACCACATCCAGAATAGTGACGACCGGGAAGTCCATACCGTAGCTCTTGCCTGTTTCGGGGTTGATCGTATAGGGGCCGGTGGTGTGTACGGTGGGCGATTTCGCCGCGCAGTTGCAGAGGTTGTCGCAGCTGATTACGAAATACCGGTCGGTGTCCACCGCCTTTGCCGGGCCGATCAGACCGTCCCAATACCCGGCGGCTTCGTCGGTTTCGGCATATTTTCCGGCGCAGTGGCTGTTGGCGGAAAAGTAGTGGGCCACAAGGACAACATTGTCCTTCGCCGCGTTGAGCGTGCCGAAGGTCTCGTACCCCACCTGCACCGGCAGGGACCGCCCGCTTTCAAATTGGAAGCTGTCGATGG
>JAISWV010000054.1 GCA_031270755.1 Synergistaceae bacterium | reverse complement strand
CGGCGCCTGATGTTTTTCTATCTCGCCGCGCGCGGCGCTCCATCCGGGCGCGTCCCCCCTCAGAAGGGCGAGCCGGGAGTGCACGAGTTCGGCGCACAAACGAACTTCATCCTCCGCGTTACTGTCCGCGATATACAGTGTCTCGTGGCACGCGGACTCCGCCTCGGCCTCGTCTCCGCGGCACAGCGCGGCTTCGGCGCGCATCAGAGCCGCCGCCCCGGAACGACGTCCTCCGACAGCCTCCATAATAAACGGGAATGCACTCGTCCATCGCGGCGAGTTCTTCGTCGAGTTCTCCCGGTTCACTCCAGAACATGAACAGGATCGACGGCGTCCCGAACGTCCAATGCGTTCGGGGCGTGAAAAACCCGCTCGATCCTCCGCCGAAAAATCTGAGAGCGGCTCTGTGATGTTCGCCCATTTTACGGATGTTGTTGAAGACGTGAAACGAATCCAGCATCGCCAGCTCGCCCTGGATGCGTTTCGCGTCGCCCGTGGAAATTTTCGAGGAGCCGAGAGCGCGGCCGATATACGCGCGCAAGGCCATATACACGTCATACTTCGCCGTCAGAAACAGATGAAAGGCGTATTCCAGCAAAGTGAACGGATATTTCACGAGTACCTCCGGCGGGCAGCTTTGCGCTCCAGCAGCCGGAGTATGTCTTCCGGTAAGTTCCCCGCGCCGTGCATGACGACGGCCTGAGCGGGGGAAAAGCTGTCCAGCAGAGAAACGGAGAGGAGAAAATTGCGCTCGTCCGCGCTCAGTCTGTTCCAGACCGCCTTTTCGACGAACGCGTCGCAGTTCTTGCCGTAAACGAAAGTGCCGTGTTCACGAAAGTTCATAAGCTGAAGAGAAACCACGGCGATCCAGCCTTCCGTAAGCAAAAAAAGTCTGTCGTGCTCATCGTCCGAGAGCGCGACCCCCATCATCTGCGAATAACGTGAAACGTCCTCTTTGCTGAACAGTAAATCACCGGCGGCGATATGATGAACGTCGAAACCACCCCTGAGGTTTTCCACCGGGAAATCTATCGGCTGCGTGATGAAAATCACGTGAAGCGCGTGATCGCCGTGAGTGGAAAAAGCCTCGGCAATTTCTTTGCGTATCTCGCAATCGAAGAGCTGATAGTTGTCCACTACGAGAAACGTTTCGGAGGACGCCCGATAACTTCGCGCGATTTCGGCAACGTCCGCAATCGTCTCCATCGTGGGAACGCCAAGTTCTTTTAAACTCACGGCCATCTTCGCACTCACGTTGGAGAAGAGTTTGCAGATGCCGCTCCACGTTTTGACCGGCGGTTCCCCAAGACAGATATGCCAGAAAGACGAAACGCCCAGCGTATGCCCCAGGTCTTTCAGATACTCCCGCACGGCCGTGGTCTTGCCGAAGCCGGAGGGGGCTTCGACGAAAGTGACCGGATAATCCGGGATTTTGGCCAACCGGGCTTTGAGGTGTTCGAGGAAATAGTACGCGTCATGGCGGGAGCCGACGCCTCGTCCCTCCCGCGCGGAGTTCATCGGCGTAGAACAGGCGTATGACCATGTTTTTACGGAACTGTCCGCCACTTGGCTCATGCCTCCCAGGGAATCGGGGTGAGCTTCCGAAAAGAACCTCGCGGCGGCGAGGCTTTTTTTGTAGAGAATCTCCGCCCTCTCCAGCCTGCCGTCTTTCTCGAACGACCCGCCTGCCTTGAGCAGCATCTGAGAATGTTTACCAAATTTTTCATTTACTTCTTCTCCCTTTTCTTCTCTTCGCCAATGATGTTTTTCAGGTTCTTTTTCTCATACGAATTGAACAGTTTCTCCGAAAATTTTGGATTCTTCTGATACCAGGAGCTGTTGGAAAATTCGTCGATCCATTTCTTGGTCTTGAAGACGTAGCCGTGATTCGCGTAAATTCGGTTCCTCAAATAAGCCAGGTTTTCCGTCGACGTGGCCTTCAGCTCCGCCTTCGACAGGTTTTCCGTTGAAAGACGCTCCGGCGGCAGGCCTTCCAGAGGGTCGTCCGCGCCCTTGCTCAGCACGATCCCTTTAGCGGCTCTTTCCGCCGCGCCGGCCTCTTCGGCCCCAATCCCCGCCATCGTCATAACCGCCGCAAAAATCAGCGCAACCGCAAAAATTTTCTTCATCATGATCTTCCCCTCCCTAATTTTCGTAATACTCCGTCCTGATGCTGACGATGGCCCAGGTGTCCTTGCCGCCGTATTTGTACGGTTTGGCGACAGCCTCGTTTTTAAAGAATTCGAATCAGTAAAAATTCCCCAAACCGTGATCGTTGATTATTTCATATGTCACCGTCGCGTAACTGGTCCCGGATTCCACACGGTGGCCCAGAACAGCGGAGGAATCCCAGCGCTCCAAAACTTTCCCTTCCTTGGCGCCCATGTCCCTGAAAAAGTACAAAACGAGAGCGGCGGCGCGCCGGGCGTCAACGTCCAGGGTCGGCGTTTCCAGGGGCTTCATTTCGCGCAGAACTTTCAGAGTCCGCCGGTCCTCCAGCGCCATTGCTTCTGGCGTTTTGTAGTGCGACAGGTCCATGCTCAAAAGGATCACGTCGTCCGGGCCGGCCAGCTCCAATATTTTTTTGCGCAGTATGATCAGCCCCATATCGGGAATATTTCGATCGAGGACTATCGGGACGACGCAGGCGTTGGGGAAATACCGCGCAATGAGGGGAATATGGATGGTTATGCCGTGCTCTCCCCGGAACATGGGCGCGTCGCTCTCCGCAAAGGCGAGGGAATCCAACGCGGCGCAGGCGTCTTTGTCGGACGCGAGCGTCCCCGTATCCAGCTTCCAGTCGGCGTCGCACACGGCGGCGAGCTTTCTCGCCCGGCGGAAGTGATCCGGCGAGAACAGCCAGACGCGTTTTACCTCCGGGCTCGACACGCGTTCGTAAAACCGCACGATCATGGCCAGGGCGATATTGTGATGCGGCACGACGCCGCCCAGAAACCGGACATTTTTACCTGCTTTGCCTGCTTCGCCCGGCCCGCGCGATTCCGGCGTCTCCTTCAAATCCGGGGACCCGGAATACGAAGCAATGGCGCGCTCCGCCTCCGCCTCGAAGGGAGAGACGAGAGCGGCGGCGTCCGAGGGCGAAGGCAAAAGCAAAGAACCCAGGGAGACGGTCGCGAGAATCAGGCAAATCACGCGCCCGTTATTTCGCGAGGTCTTCATACTTTTTATTCCCTCTTTTCGAGCCGGGCGTTTCTAAAATTCGCAGTCGGTGAAGACCACGTTCGGGTTGCTCTCTATCAAGCTGTCGGAATTTCCCTCGAACTTGGAGTTGGCGACCGTGATATTCTCCGAGAAGTCGACGTTGAACATTTTCCCTTCGTTGTTGGTGAACTCGCACCGCGAAAAAGAAACGCCGTTGC
>JAISWV010000340.1 GCA_031270755.1 Synergistaceae bacterium | reverse complement strand
GTCCGCGCTGATCTGCTTCAGGCGGCCCACTGTCATCTTGATCTCTTCCGTCTTCGTCGCCAGCATCTCTATCTCCTCCTCGCTCTCCGATCTTATCAGCCGAAGCCAGTCCAGAAGCTCGCTCTCTTTCCCGTCCGCGACGGCCGTCTCGGGCAGCTTCCCCAGTTCCAGCGTGTGAATTTCCATCACGTCCGTCAGGAGGACGCCGTTGTCTTTGTCGTACAGCTTGAACACGTGGTGGTACGATTTGCCGCCGGGTATTATGTCGTAGTCGGCTATCACTATCGTCACCACCCGCTCTATCGCGGCGTAGTTCTGACCGGGACCTATCTGCCTCGCCAAATTGCGGCCCGTGGAGAACGCGACCCTCTCCGCCATGTACGGGGTCTTGCGGACCTGCACCTCGACCGATATCAGCTTCTTGTTTTTCAGTTGGATGCGCACGTCCAGAATACCCAGCTTGTCGTCCGGCGAGTCGCGCTCCAAGTGAGGGTCGATGATTTCCAGGTCTTCGTATTCTTCCGCCGGAATGTCGAGGGCTGCGATAAGGAACGCACGTATTATCGCTATATACCGGCGGTCGCCGAAGACCAATTTAAAAACCAAATCATTCTTAAGCGGCAACAGGTGTGGCAACTCGTTTTTTCCTGTTTTGACCTCGCTTGAAATTTTGGGTGTACCTCCCAGGGTTTCATCGGATTTCATCAACCTGGGCCCCTTTCGGTTTCCTACCTCGTTTGCCATGTGCGCCACCCTTCCGTCAAACTTTGAAGTTATTTTAGCATGGTTTGCGGCTATATGCGGCATTTACACCAAGCCAGCGGAGGTATTGCCCTGCCCGTCCCGCTGTGTCATGTGCGGCTATGGGCCGTAAAGTTTCCGGCTCTCGCGGTATCTCAGTTCGGTGATATGGTATCGCTGCCAGGGTACAGGGGGCGGGGGAATTCCTGGAATCCCCCTGTATCCCCGGCACTTACTTTACCCGCGTTTCCTCCAAACCGTTAATCCAGCCGATAGCCGTCCATTCGTCAAACTCCAGATCGTCGGGCATCAGGTCGACGTACAGGGATGTTTCAGGGTTGTCAGCATTTCCGACGCGTTCAACGAAATCGCGCAGAGCGCCTTCCGTGCCTATTTGCAAGGGCGACTCCGGCGAACCGTCGCCGTCGAACGACCAGAGGATTTCGTCTCAACCTGCCTTGTCCTTCCAGAATGCTTCATTCAGTAGGCTTATTGGTTCGCCATTTGTTCCTTTAGTCTCTTTACCTCCTGTAGTCATCTCCGGCAGGTAGTAGCAGTTAGTGACATTAGTAACGTTAGCAGTTGCGGTCACACGGCCCAAACAGTATGTGACGGACGTGGTCGTGGCTGTGACGCTGGAGTTCAAGGCAAGGCAATTTTTCACAACAACAGCTGTGTCAAGCAATTGGCCTGCCACGCCGCCGACATAGTTGCTTCCGCTGACCACGCCGCTGCTGTAGCAGTTTTTTACGCTGCCAGAATTGGTTATGTTGCCCACAACGCCGCCTACATATTGAGATCCACTGACATTGCCGGTGACATAGCAGTTTTCAATACTTGAAGTACCAAGAATAGCAACGATTCCGCCAGCATAATTGCTGGTTGTTTCGATATCGACGTCCACCACGCCAAGATTCTTTATGGCAGCGTCCTGGGTGTGACCGAAAAGGCCCTGATACGCGGTCGAACTTCTGATACGCAGACCGGTTATTTTATGTTTGCCGCCATCGAATTTTCCTCGAAAGGACGTGGTGTTGGCACTGCCGATGGGAGTCCAGCTCCCCTCTTCCCCCAGATACTCGCCGAGGGATCGGCAAAAACGGGGGTTATGGAGTACAGTGAAATAAATGTGACGAGCGCGAACGCTAAAAGCGAGAGGAGAAACGAATCCACCCCCTTATTTATTTGGAACACTCCTTTAAAGTTTGTTTAAACCAACATTTAGCATAATGAATGTGACGTATCCTGTCAAGTTTCTGTGCCGCTAGCTCAATCTTCGAATTTACAGTTAAAAAATGGAGTTTAATAGAAAAAGACATGATATTTCGGATCTTTGCACAAAAAACAAGACTTGTCCACTATAGGCGCAGACAATGAAAACCTTACAGCGCCTTCGTCGCCTCCGCAATTTGTTGGTTATTAGAAACTACGGATCTACCATCGGCAAGTCTTTGGTGTACATGCGTTGGGTGGGGAGCGGCGGCTACCACGCTTTGGGAGCGGAGCCCTTCGGGATGTCGATCTTTACCGTGTCGCCGGTCTGCGTGATGGCGTAAAGGCCCGCTTTGAGGATGGCGGTTTTAACGGCATCAGCCATGATGGCTCCCGCGAGAGCGCCGTAGATTTTCCGTTTGTCGCCTTTCTTGTCTTTGTTGAGGCGAAGTATCCGCAAGCGCTGCACGTGGTCTTTCACGTCGTCGGAAGACGGCTTCGACTTCACCTCCACACCGATGATGGACTCCCCATTTTCCAGAAGAATATCGAACTCCGCAATTTTTTGCCCGGTACTCTCGTCATGGAGAACCTGACGCAACCCCGTAGAAATATCATCGAAGTGAAACCCAAGGACGTTGAATTTCTCCACAATATTGGGCGCTACCAAATGTTCGGCCAATTCCCCAAAACGATTGCCCAAGTCTCCAATCTGCTTGTTGGTTTCTTTGATATGCCGGGCAACCTCCTGTATCTTCCGGTCAGTCTCCTGTATCTTCCGATCGGTTTCCCGCATTTGTTGAGCGGTCTCGCGCATTTGTTGAGCGGTCTCTTCGCTCAATTTTTGCATACGCCGGTCGGTTTCCTGCATCTTCCGGTCGGTTTCCTGGAACATCGCCCAGACCTTCTCGAACGTCAAGCCCATTTCCGGCTCGCGTGTTTGCATTGCCGTTGTCATTGCGCCTCACCTCCCATCTCGAAAATATTTGTTTCTATTCTATCACCGTGCCGGGATAAGCGCCAATGTACCGAAGCATTCGTACCGGACATGGAATACCTGCCCTTTACGCATAGTTACCGCTTCTGTCCTTTCGGACACCCTATATCGGTGTCCCCCAAATCTAAACTTCAAAGCAATTTGCCGTAGATCTTTTCGTGCTGGGCCAGAAGGTGCTTGATCTTCCAGAGCGGGTCGGGGGTGGGTTTTGTCGGGTTGGGCTCTTCCACCGCAAGGATCATGGCGGCGGCAAGGGCGGCCGGGTTGCCCACGGGAAAGAGAGCGCCCCGAGAGGGCGTCGTGACCAGCTCTCGAATGCCGCGGACGTCGGACCCGAGAACGGGAATGCCGAGGCAGATCGACTCCATGACACTGCGGCTCAGTCCTTCATGTAAGGAGGGGAGGATCGTGGCTCGGGAGGAAAGCATCAAGAGGGGCACGTCCGGCCTTTCCCCCAGGAAATGAACTTGCGGCTCCACGCCCAGTTTGGAGGCAAGCTGCCTCATGGCTTCCTCCAAAGGGCCCATTCCGGCGAAGGCCAGGTGGAAATTTTTCCTCCCCGTTCCAGCCAAGGCATGGAGGGCGTCTTTGTGGCGCTTGCGCGGAATGAACTCCGCCGCCATGAGGAACAGTTCACCGTCTTTTTCGAGCTTCAGCTCCTCGTGAAACTCCTTGGCCTCGGCGACCTCCACGGAAGAAGGCGAATAGCGCGTAAAGTCCAGGCCTATGCCGGGCAGAAGCGAAAGCCGCTCTCTCGGTGCGATCTTGAGGGTAATGGCGGCTTCGTAGTCCTCTTCGTTGATTGTGATCGTATGATCGGTCCAATCCCCGGCCAACCGCTCCAGCGCGGCAAAGGCCGCGTTTTTGAAGAAATTTCCCTCGGAGTGAAAATGGAACCCGTGAGCCGTGTAAACTATCGCCGGACATTTCGGCGCCTTCCGAAGCTTGCGCAGGGCGAAGCGCGTGACGAAGGAGGCCACAGGAGTGTGGACGTGGACGATGTCGTACTCCCCGGACTCGACGGTTTTTCGTATTTTCGCGTTGACGCTTCCGAAGTTCTGGGAGCTCAAGGGGCTGCGGCTGAAGGGCATTTCGTGGCAGTTGTCGAAAGCCTCCCGGCATTCTTCGCAATCGGAAACGCCGCTGGACATGGCGTCCACGGTCCAGCCCATTTTTTTGAAGTGCCGCGCGTAGGGCAGCAGAAACGCACGCAACGTCGACGCGACCGTCGTGACGATCAGCAGCTTAGGCATATCTTCGTTCTCCTTTCGTTAAAGGGGGCGCGCAAAATCCACACGCTCCCTCCAGGGACCTCGGTCTCCAGTTCGTATCCCATTTTATCCCAGAATTCGCGAACCGGCTCGTTCTTGTTCGTTTCTCTGTACTCGCCTCGTATGGCCGTCACCCCCTCGTCGGCCAGCGAGCGCTCCACGCACCCCAAAACGGCGTCTTCCACCCCGCGCCCCATAACGCGGCAGCTCATCAAAAAGGTATCGATCGTTGCCGCGAGCTCATGGGTCGCATCGGAAATCTCCTTGGGCGCGTCCAAATGGGCGATCAGCAGGCAGGTTCTGCCGTAGTCCCCGAACCGGTCGGCCAACGCGGCCATCCAGACGCGGGCGCTGCCGTCGTTCACCATGGCGGCCATATCCGCCTCGGTGTAGCGCCGGGTGGTCAGATTGAACTGGTTGGTCTTCTGGGTCAGCTGCGCGGCCCGGGGAACTTCGTCCTCCCGAAGCCGATGCAGGTCCAGTTTCATTTCCAGGGAAGCGAGGTAATCATCCAGGGACAGATGCACCTTTCGTTCTTCTTCTCTTCTGGACTCCGCATGGTACATCTCCGTCTTCTCCCGGTCCTCCTCCCCAAGCCGCAGAGCCGTGAAGTAGGTCCGGGCGACCTGTTTCATGAACGCGGGAAGCTGCGACGTATCCCCGTCGGGAAAGTCCGGAACCGCCACCTCCGGCAGAGCCGATTTGACGGCCTCCCGCTCCAGGGGGTTGTCGTCGACGAAGACCAGAGAGTCCAAGCCGATGGAGAGCTCTCGGGCTATGGCCTGGATGTTGGCCGATTTGGGGCTCCAATCGGCCTTGATTTTGACGAAGTCCTCCTCTTTCAAGAGCATGTGGGGATGCTCTCTGAAGGGGCGCAGGGCGTCTTCGAGGTTGTTTTTGGAGGCTATCGCCAGAAGAACGCCTTGTTCGGAGAGCTCCTTGGCCACGCGCTGCACGTCTCGGTACTGAGACCCCATGCCAGAGGGCGCGAGGCCGATGCCCTCGATTCCGTCTTCGCCGACGACTCCGCCCCACAGCGTGTTGTCCAGGTCCAAAACGAGGCACTTTTTGCGATCCCCGCCAACGGCCTTCTCCACGCGCAAAACCTCCCGGGCCAGAAGGAGCTCGCCCTGCCGGGAAAAGGGGAGAGAGCCGAAATACCACGTTTTGGGACTGTAAAAACGCTCCCGCCCCGTCTCGGCGGCGAGTTCCGCAAGGTCCAGGACCGGGATGTCCAGCTTTTCCAGCTCACCCTGCCAATAAGCGGATGCCTGTATGGAAAAATTCCTCCCCGCAAAGGGCCGGGCAGGGGAAGAAGGGAGGTCCAGGGTGGATACGACGAGAATTTTGTCTTTGTGCTCGGCCTGCGCTCGAGAGAGAATGTTCGACGATTCGGCCAGAGTCTCGGCAAAGCGGGCCCCCACGCCATCGGGAAAAAGCGCTGGGCCGTGCAGGATCACGTAGATTGTCTTTATGTGGTCCCGCCAAAGCTCCGAGGACGGGTCCAGGAGTGCTGTCCGCCATGCGTCGAAACCGGGAGAGGTGAAAACCTTCAAATTCAAAGTTTTCAAATCTTCGCTTTCTTTTGCGATCCGCAGGGCGAGGCTTTCGACCGTCACGTTGGACAGCAGGGCGATGGTTTTGCTCATGTCCCTTTGCCTTCCCTTTCTCGCTCCTCTTCTATTTTTTTCACGACGCGGGCGGGGTATCCCATGACGGTGCAGCGGTCGGGGACGTCTTTCAGGACGACGCTACCGATGCCGATCGTGACGTCCGCGCCGATGGAAAGGCCCTGCAGGATCTTCGCTCCCGCGCCGACCAGCGTCCGCGCTCCGATGGTCACGTTCCCGGAGATGTCGGCGTGGGGCATGACCGAGCCGAAATCTCCGAGGACGGAGTCGTGCCCGATCTGCGCTCCCACGTTGAAGAAAGAACACAGCCCCAAGGTAGTATCGACCGAGACGCTGCAATAAGGGGAAATCACGGTTCCCGCACCGAGGGCCGCGGACGCCTCCACATGGGCCAGGGGGTGGACGAGAACCGGAAAGGTCACCCGGGGGTTGAGAGACAGCTTTGCATAGAGAGCCGCCTTTGCCGCGGGGTCGGCCAGCCCCATGAGAACGGCCACGGGGTTTGTCGCGGTCGCGGCCGCGAAAACCAGCTCCGCCATGCCGCCCAGAACTTTCGACTCTCCCACCCGGCTGCCCGAGGATTTGCCGTCATCGATAAAGCCCAAAAAGTTCCATCTTTCGACGCCAAAATCTGCCGCGCGGAGGTAAGCCAAAACCTCCCGCCCCAGTCCGCCTGCCCCGTAAATGACCAGATCCTGCAAAGTTTTACCTCCTCAATCGTAGTTCAAAGCTCAAGGAGCGGGCTATTTTTTCACGGAATATGCCGCCCTTATGGAATGCCCTCCGTCCAGCGTAAAAGTCTGTCCCGTAATCCAGCGCGCTTTCTCCGAAAGAAGGTAGAG
>JAISWV010000251.1 GCA_031270755.1 Synergistaceae bacterium | reverse complement strand
GCTTTGCCCGGAGCCGCGGCATTCGCGGCGGCGCAAAACAACGACAGCGCTAAAAACATCGTTCCCATTGCTACTATCTTGACGTATCTCATTCCATCAATTCCTCCTTGGGGCTATTGAGTCGATCGAAATATTTATTACCCAATCAAAAAATAAAAAAATCAAAACACGTCGCTCAAAGCTTCGCTCAGGTTATCGACGCGCTGGATTTTCATACCGGTGAATTCCTTGGGTCCCCAGAACTCGCCCCGCTCCTTGCCGCTGACCACCGCGCGCTTCAGACCCAGTCGTTCCGCTTCCTTCAATCGCGCCATGACCCGCGTGACCGGGCGCACCTCTCCCGCCAGACCCACCTCGCCCAGGTAACAGCATTCACTCCGCAGGGGCTTGTCCTTCAGGGCGGAGGCCAGGGAAACGCAGGCCGCCAGGTCGGCGGACGGGTCTTGAATCGAAAGCCCCCCCGCCACGTTCAGGTAAAGGTCACACCCGCCGCAGGGAATGCCGGCCCGCTTTTCCAGAACGGCCGCCAGCAACTGAAAGCGGTTCAGATCCATGCCCCGGGACGTGCGCTTGGGGTAAGGAAAGGCCGTGGGGCTCGCCAGAGTTTGAATTTCGGCCACGAGAGGAGTGGAACCCTCCAGGGCGATGGTCATTGCCACTCCCGGCACGGCGGTGTCCGACCGGTTCCAATAAAGGCCGCTTTTATCCTCCACCGCCGCAAGCCCGTTTTCCCTCATCTCGAAGATCCCCAGTTCGTCCGTGTTCCCGTAGCGATTTTTCATTGCCCGCAACATACGATGCGAGGAATAACCCTCCCCCGAGAAGGTCAGCACCGTGTCCACCATGTGCTCCAGAAGCATGGGGCCCGCAAGCCTTCCGTCCTTGGTGATGTGGCCGACCAAAACGGCGGGGACGTTGGCGGCGCGCGCCACATCCACCGCCAGCTGCGCCGCGGCCCGTACCTGGTTCGGCGTCCCCGGCCACCCGGTCTCGTTCGGAGCTCTCACCGCCTGCACGCTGTCCAAAATGAAAAGGCCGGCGTTTTGGGACCTGACGTTGGAGAGCGCGTCTTCCAGATCCCCGCCGCAGTACAAAAGCAGCTTTTCCGAGGAGACTCCCAGACGCGCCGCGCGAAGCGCCACCTGCGCCGCCGATTCCTCTCCCGAGATGTAGAGGGCGGACGTACCCCGGGAAGCCACCTGGCCGCCCACCTGCAGGAGAAGCGTCGACTTCCCGATCCCCGGTTGGCCTCCGATCAAGACCACGCCCCCGGGAACCAGGCCGCCGCCCAAAACGCGGTCCACCTCGTGGATTCCCGACGACAACCGCTTGGGCGGAGTAACGGAGACGGAACTGACGACCTCGGCCTTGGCGCCGTATTTATCGGAACGGGCACCCGCGGGTTCCGCCGCTTCCAAGGTCCCCCACTGCCCGCACAACGGACATTTTCCCGTCCGCGTGACGGTGGAGAATCCGCAGTTGACGCAAACGTAACGAACCGGATCTTCTTTAGCCAAAACGGACCTCCAGAAAATTCCTTGGCGCAAATTTTCGATTTTCGATTTTTCGACAGCGCAAACCACGGCGTCATTATACCCCAGTGTTCTCGAGTGCACAGGGCCGTTTTTGGGTATTCGGGGGTATAAGAGGTATGACCTAAGAGGTATAATACGATATTATGAGGGACTTCATCTTTGAAACTAGGAAAAACAGAGGCTTCGTCGTGCACGAATTATCGCTTGCGGAGGCAATCAATAAGACCATCAAAGATTTGTGTGTGCGTTCTTCATGGGCGCGCGTCCGCCGTATTGTCCTGAAAATCGGGCATATGCGGCAGGTGGATCCCGAGCTGCTCTCCTTTGCCTTCAACGTGGTCTCCAAGGGCACGGTGTCCGAAGGGGCGGAGCTGTCCATCCTGGAGCTGCCCATCGTTTTCAAGTGCCACGCCTGCGGCAAAAAAATCGGAAGCGAGGCCACTGTCTTCATCTGCCAGGACTGCGGCAGCACGGATGTGGAATTGCTTTCGGGCATGGAGCTGACCATCGAGTCCATGGAAGTCGAGAGCCGTCATATATGACGAATCTGGATCCGGATAAAAAATTTAAGGGAGATTAAGGGTTGAGAGCATGGGCGAAATCGTGACGATACAACAAGCCGTTATGGCGGAAGACGAAAAGTACGCTCTTCGCGTCCGCCAAATGATGCGCGACAGCGGAACTCTGATGGTGAACGTCATCGGGTCTCCGGGGTGCGGCAAGACGACGCTGCTGGAGGAAACGGCCTCAAGGGCTCCTTTTCTCTTCGCGGTGATCGAGGGAGACCTGGAGACCTCCCGGGACGCGGAGCGGTTGGCCGCGAAAAACATCGAAGCCCTTCAGGTCAACACCAAAGGCTGCTGCCATTTGGAGGCGCATGTCGTGGAAAAAGCGCTGGCCGCGCTTTCGCTGGACTCCGTCGGCGTCCTCTTCGTGGAAAACGTGGGCAACCTCGTCTGCCCCGCGGAGTTCGACCTGGGAGAGGACTTCAAGGTGGCGGTGGCCAGCACGCCGGAGGGAGCGGACAAGCCTCTCAAGTACCCCATGCTCTTCGTTCAGGCCGAGGCCGTGCTGCTGACGAAAGTGGATCTTTTACCCCACGTGAGGTTCGATAAAGAACTGTTTTTGCGGGACGTGAGATCGCTCAACCCCAAATGCCCCGTTATCGAACTCGATTTGATTTCCGGCGCCGGAGTGGAAGAATGGGTGTCCTTCCTCTCCGGCCGGCTCGAGGAGAAACGAGCTCATGGCCAGGGATAAAGAGGGCGAGAGATCCGCGGGAGACGACATTTTATCGAAACTGGCTCCGCGCCAGCAAGAGGCGGTGACGTACACCGACGGCCCTCTTTTGGTGCTGGCTGGGGCGGGAAGCGGCAAGACCAGGGTTCTGACCCACAAAGTAGCGTGGCTGATCGCGGAACGCCGGGCGGCACCGTGGCAAATTCTGGCCGTTACCTTCACCAACAAGGCGGCGGGAGAGATGCGCGAGCGAGTGTCGGCACTGGTCCCCTACGGCGCCGACGAGGTGCAGGTCTGCACCTTCCACTCTTTTGGCCTGCGCTTTCTTTTCCGCAACAAAGAAGAAGCGGAGAAAATCGCCCGCATCCGCCCGGGCTTCGCCGTTTTCGACCGGGGCGACAGCCGCGCTCTCGTCAGACAAATTCTCGACAACGCGCATATCAACACGAAGGACGTGGAGCCCGCGTCGTTGCTGGACGCCATTTCACGGGAGAAAACCGCCTGGTCCCCCGGCCCGCGAAACTCCACCCTGGACGGCCTCTACCTGGACGTCTACCGCCAATATCAGGACCTTCTGAGAGAGCGCAACGCGGTGGATTTCGACGACCTGATGATCGCGCCGCTTCAAATGCTGGCGGCGGACGCCGACCTGAAGGCGCGGGAACGAAAGCGGATCAAATGGCTTCTGGTGGACGAGTACCAGGACGTCAACAAGCCCCAGTATCTCCTCCTGCGCTATCTGGTGGGCAGCGACTGTCAGATCATGGTGGTGGGCGACCCGGACCAGTCCATTTACGGCTGGCGGGGGGCGGACATCGGCATGATCCTGAACTTCGAACGCGATTTTCAGGTGACGAACTCCTCGAAAGACGCGCAAGGCAAGGCGCACGTCGTGGTTTTGGACGAAAACTACCGCTCCAGCGGCAACATTCTGGGAGCGGCGAATTCCTTGATCCGCAACAACTCCCTCCGCAAGGAGAAAAATTTGAAAACGACCCGGGGCGACGGGGAGAAGGTTTACAGCCTCCTGGCCCAAAGCGACTTCCAGGAGGCGGACTTCATCACGGCGGAGATCGAACGCCTGCGCGTGAACCACGGCTACGAGTATGGAGACGTGGCTCTCCTATACCGCCAGAACGCCATGAGCCGCCTCTACGAGCAGAAACTTTTGGAAGCGGGCATCCCCTACA
>JAISWV010000248.1 GCA_031270755.1 Synergistaceae bacterium | reverse complement strand
TGGGCTTCAGCTTTTAGGCTACGTTGCGCCCCTGTTCTTTTTATACCTGGGCGACCAGAATCAGATTCAGCGGTACGGCTGCGCGAAGGATCCTAGAGAAGCCAGAAAATCGGCGCTCTATCTCTTCTGCGGAATGTGGCTTGTAATGCTCTTTGTGGTTTCCTACTGCCTGTTCGCCAGCAAAATGCTCAAAGGTATCCCGGGCGACACGGCAATAATGAGGATGGCCGTGCTTCACATGCCGTATATATTCGGCGCACTTATCCTCTGTGCGTGCGTGGCGTTCCTGGTGACTACCGGAGACTCGTACCTTCTTTCTGTCGCCACAAACGTAATGCTCGACGTGGTGCAAAAATATTTCAAACCCAATATGACCGACAAGGGGCTTGTCTTTGGAACCCGCGTTGCTGTAATACTCATAGGCATATTCTCATATGTCATGGCGACGTACCTCCCGGAAGTCCTGGCGATGCAGATGTATTCGTACTCGATATATGGGGCGGGCGTGACCATACCTCTTTTTGGCGCGCTCCTGTGGAAGAAAGCCAGCCCTGCGGGCGGAATGACATCCGTCATAGCGGGAGCGGCGGCTATTTTGATATGGGATATGTACCTGAAACGCCCGAGCGGTGTAAACGGCATTATCATAGCCGTTCCGGCGGCCGTTATCGCCCTTGTCGTGTTCTCGCTGATGTTTCCCAAGAGCGGCGCGGCGGAAGCAAAGTAATAATTCCATAAATACGCGAATAAAGCATATCAGGGGGGGGAAAAAGATGTCCACAATAGTTTTCAAGGACGCGACATTGCTCGACTGCACAGGGCAGGAGCCCAAGTACCCGGCTGCTGTCATCGTGGAGGACGGCGTAATCCGAGAAGTGTCCGAAGACAGCGCGTCGGGGGCCGGCGCCGAAATTGTCGATTGCAAGGGCAAAACGCTGATGGCGGGACTTATCGAAGGGCACATGCACGCCAACCTGTTTCTGAGCGATCCCTCGGATCAGACAAGGCGCAATCTTCCAAGTATGATAGTAGTAAAGTGTCTCAAAATATTGGAGGACACGCTGATGCAGGGCTATACATCGGCACTGGACGCGGGCGGTGCCGACGCAGGGTTCAAGTTGGCCCAGCAGCAGGGTCTCGTAAAGGGTCCGAAGCTCAAGGTTTGCGGGCACGCGCTGAGCCAATCGGGCGGACACGCGGATATGCGTCTCGGTACCGAGATCAACGCTCCGTTGGCACATTATTTCGCGGTGGGTGTCGTCGCGGACGGGGTTTCAGAAGTCCGCAGGGCCGCCAGGGAAGAGCTGCGGATGGGCGCCGACTATATAAAAATAATGGCGGCGGGGGGATGCGCAAGTCCGGCTGACGAGCCTGACACGGTCCAATACAGCATAGACGAGATGAAAGCCGCGGTCGAGGAAGCCGACGCCGTCGGAAAAATCGTAATAGCCCACTGTTACTCGCCCAAGTCGATGCAGCGCTGCGCGGAAGCGGGAGTGAAGCGCGTGGAACACGGTAATTTCATGGACGAGGCCACAGCACGTATTCTAAAGGAAAAAGGGGTGATTTACTGTCCGACTCTCGCCACATACGACATCATGGCGCGCAGGGGGGCAGAATTCGGTATCCCTGATTATTTCCTGCGCAAGATGAAGATAGCGAACGAAAAGGCTCAAGAGGCGCTGGGCTATGCCTTCAAAGCCGGGCTCGTAATAGGATCCGGCTCGGATATGGTAGGCCCCGCCCAGTCGTTCAAGACAAAGGAACTGGAACTGAAAAGCCGCGTGATGGGCCCGATGGGGGCGATTCTCTCCGCCACCAAGGTCAATTCCGAGATACTGAAGACGGACGGTGCGGTCGGCACAATAGAGGCCGGCAAGGCAGCCGACATACTGATCTTGGATGAAAATCCTCTCGAAAACATCGCGGTATTTCAGAACCGGGACGCAATCCGCGTCATAATGCAGGACGGCAAATTTATCAAAAACACGCTCTAACGATCTCGAACCACTTCACGAAAGGAGGTGAGAACATGAATTTCCGGTATTACGAACAGGACAAAATAGACGAGGTTCCCGCTCCCGCAGGGAAAATGGCAATATCCCTGGTCGCGATTATCGTGTTGTTCTTGGCGCTGTTATACGGCACCGCAGCGCTTCTTGTCGCTTGACGGCAAATTTCGGAGGAGGGATGTGTTTTGGACCGAATAGTTTTTGCGGCAATTTTCATGATCCTCTTTTGTGGAGGCATGATCTTCATTGGTCTGTACTACAACAAGAAAAAAGCGGCAAGGAACTCCGACGACTATATTCTGGCCGGTCGCGAAGCCCCGCTTATAATCGTGGTGGGTAGTTATTTCGCCACGTCGGTCTCCACGGGTTCGCTTGTCGGATACGCCGGCATGGGGTTTTCCCAGGGCATATCGGGTTATTGGAACGCCGCCGCGTTCATGATCGCCACAATGTGGATCGGCCTGTGGATTATACCCAGACTGCGTAGGGCTGGTGTGATCACCATTCCTGAGCTGTTCGAGAAATATTTTGGAGCGCCGCACCGCGTAGCTGCCGTTCTTTTTTCCATGTGCCGAGACCTGGGTGTCATTTCCGGAATTGTGTTAGTTCTCGGTCAAATCTTCCAGACTCTTTTCGGCATGGACTTTTGGCCAGCTGTGCTTCTCACCGCGGCGGTAGTACTGGTCTTTACCGTATCGGGCGGCATGTGGGCCGTATTGGTCACCGACACCGTTCAGGCCGTATTCATCTGCGTCGGTACGCTTATCATGGTCCCTTTCGGAATCGCGCATATCGGCGGTGGCGATGCCTTCGTCTCGCAAGTGCCGGCGAACCTCGCCGATCCCCTTGGTGTTGGGATCAAACAGGCTCTGGGCTGGTTCTTCATAGGATTATTCACCAGCCTCGCCAATCAAACCATATTGCAGAGGGGACTTGCCGCCAAGGACGATAAAACAGCCCAACGCGCTTTCTTTTGGGGCGGTTTGGTCACGCTCGTGTGGTTCCTTTTTCCGTTCGTTATCGGCATTATCGCCAAGATCATTTTCCCGACCGAAAGATCTTCTAACGCCTATTACTCAATGGCGCAATTGTTCGGCCCCATTGGGGACGTGTTCTTCCTGTCGATCCTTTTGATGGCGGGCATGTCGACGGTAAGCTCCAATTTATTGACATCCTGCTCCAACTTGTCGCTGGACATCTATAAACGATTCTTCGATCCAAACGTTACAGAAAAACGCCTGTTGCTCGTGCAGCGGATTTTGCTGGTTCTCATCATTACGCTGTGCATTTTCGTGAGCAAATCTTTCCCCTACGCGGTGGAGCTGTTCACCACGGGAGGGCGCATTCTGGCAGCCGGTCTGGCTCCGGTATTTACGGCGCTGATCCTTTGGAAACGGGCCCGCCGTGCGCCTGTGGCATGTATCGCGGCAATGTTGGGCGGAGCTGTCTCATGCGTGGGAGCGCAATGGCACCAAGCCGCGCAAGCGGCGGGCAGTGCCGTAAAGGGCGATGTCGTTCTGCTTTGGAACCTCGACCCGATTCTGGCGGGGCTTCCGATATGCTTGGCGATCCTGATCATAGGCGTGTTGTTGGAAACGATGCGCCAGACGCCCGAATACCTTGTAAAACACGCCGTGCATCAATAAAAATCGAAACACGGACCGTATTGGAAAGGAGGGGCATTTCAACGATGGTCGTATATATCTTCGAGTTCGATATCGTTCCGGGAAAAGAGGAAGAGTTTTGGAAGTTCATGAAGGAAGAAGGCACTCCTTTTTGGCTGCAATTCCCCGAAATTAAAAAGTATGAAATTTACTCCAAGCTGGGCGGCCATTGCGCCTACGAGGCGCGTGTCGAGATGGAAAACTTTGCGTTCCTCGACAAGATGTACAGTCATCCCCAGGCGGCCGTTTGTGCGAAAAAAACATCCTCCATGACGTTCAATATTCAGCGTAGGCTCATGCAATTATACAAAGTGTACGAGTAAACGAAATTCAGATTTGCGCGTATTGCTATAATGCAGCCTGGATGGAGGTACCGTCGTTGTTCAAGAACATGAAAATAAGGTCGAAGAAAATCTGAACGTTCGGATTTTCTTCGTTATTCACACTTGAAGAAAATCCGAACCTTATAAGAGAACATCTGGAAAATCGCCAGTCACGACGTAAAGTCCATAGCGATGACCATGATTTTCACAATCACCGCGATGAACGAAAACTTCTTAAGTCGCCTATAAAATGTTCTTTGCGCGAAATGGAGCAAATTCGTTCGTTTCTCCAAATGGTAGCCGTAAAAATGGGTACAGACGTGGCTGAGTTACTTTGAAGACCATTGGCTGTCATGGAGAGAGCCGGGTGAGGATGCCCATTACAGTCAAAGGTTATTTAACCAGCGGTTAAGAGTGGTTGAATTTTTTTCTGGTGAGGAAAGGAAATTGTCGTTGAAAATGACTCGCACATCTCAAGCTGAACGCACAGCCAAAAAGAAAGAACATATTCTTCAATGTGCGCAGAAATTATTCGACGAACGCGGCTATGAAAACGTCACGATACGTGAAATAGCGAACCGGTCCGGTTCATCCATCGGCAGTATATATCACCATTTCCGGGACAAGAGCGCTCTTTTGACATGGACGATCACATATGTCGAGGACCGATACCGGGAAGCGTATCGGACAATCGAGGAAGACCCGGATTTAAAAGCCTCCTGGCTCCGGAGGTTGAAGGAATTTTTCGTTCAAGTGCAAATGGTCTGCATAGAATTGGGCGACGCTACCTTGAGGGCAGCATATTTAAACGGGCTGAGATACCCCGAGTTCGAGACGTTGAAGACAGGAAAAGAAAGAGTGCTCTATAAATTCATCATCGAACTGTTGACGCAGTGCCGGGAGGAGGGCTCAATTTCCTCCTCTTTGAGCGAGAACGACATATTCGACCAATTCGTCGTCACGTCGAGAGGCCTGTTGGTCGA
>JAISWV010000243.1 GCA_031270755.1 Synergistaceae bacterium | reverse complement strand
GCCAGACAACCGTTGAGCGAACCGATCCGCTTTTCCGAGTGAGCGCCGGGACGATTTGTAAACGTTCAAGCTCAGGGGACCTGAGCTTGAACGTTCAGCGGGAGTTTATTTAATTGATCGTCCACTTCAACAGGATTTTTTTCAGCTTCTCGAAGAACTGCATCACGATAACCAGCACGACGACCATAAAAATAAAACCGCCCCAGGTGTAGTCGTACAGTCCGAATTCCGAGTATTTCTTCACGAAGAAACCCATACCGTATCTCGAACCGTACATCTCCGCGTACACCAGCATGACGAAGGTACTGCGAAGGGAATTGACGAAACCTGAGAGAATCGACGGGCTGGCCGCCGGCAAGATCACCTTCGTCATCCTTTTGACCCCGCTCAGCTCCAAAGTGGCCGCCTTGTCCAGATAACGTTTATCGATAGTCATGATGCCGGTTATCGTGGCAAAAAGAGTTGACCACACGGTACTGTACACGATTAAAAACACCGACGCCACCCAAAAATTGGGGGCAAGCAGCAATACGAAGGGCGACAGCAGAATGGCCGGAACCACGCTGAAGGTATACAGTACCGGATGGAGCGCGTCTCTCAGCCGCGCGTTCCTGCCCAGTATTGTGCCGACGGTCAGAGCGACGGCCAGGGAAATCAGGATGGATGGACTCATCATATTGAAGGACGACACCAAATTCAGCAGCATGACATCCTTGCTTTTGGAAAAGGCTTTGGCGATCGCGCTCACGCGGGGAAACAAAAATGGATTGGCCGATCCGCTTTCTGTCGCGTAAAAATACAGCAACGCCAATCCCAGGTATATGCAGACGGTGATTCCGTACTTTTTAAAGAAAGATTTCATCCTGGCCATGAACGGCGCTCCCCGATCCGGTCAGTCGTTGTTCGCCGCGAAAAATGCCCGCGCTTTTTTATAGAATTCGGGGGCTTCGTCGCCATACTCCTCGGCAGCCTCGTTCAGGGCGGCCTTGTACAATTCCACGTTGACATGATCCCGAATGTCGATATTCTTGGCGTTCTCGTTCAAAAACCCGGTCGCGTCCAGAATGCCCCACGCGCGGACGACGGAGTTCAGCAGGGGGTCCACGCTGACGAGATAATGATCGTCGAGCATATAGGCCGCCACAAAGTCTTCCTCGGTCCCGATTTTATTCGCGTGCAAAGCGACGGCCTCATTTCTGTTGGCCTCATAATAGCTTTGGGCGCGAAGCAGAACCTTCAGCACGAGCTTGACAGTGACGGGGTTGTTCTTCACGAATTCGGAGGAGGCCTCCATACGGCAGCAGGAATAGTTCGGCATGATGTCGCTCTGATAGCACATGATATCCACTTCGTCCATGTTCTTTACGGTGTAATTCTGCCCGGTGCCCAGAAGGGCGTAGTCCACCTCGCCGCGCACCACGGCGGCTATGGCGTCGTTGTAGTTGGTGATGGTGATCCATTCCAGCGCGTCGAGAGGAGCCTTGTATCCCAGATTCATCACAGCGCCGGTCAGGGCGAAGTAGCTGGGGTTGCAGGCGAATTTCTTGCCGATCAGGTCTTGGGGACCGTTCCATTTGGTGTTCTTGAGCGCGATAATGGGCATGGCTCCGTTCACCATATGCCCGCCAAAAATGGTCAAATCCACGCCGGACGCGATCTGCTGCAGGGGATTGCTGGTGCCGGAATTGGAGACGATATCCACCATGCCCGTGGACAGCAGCGTCATCGCGTCGGCATTGGACGTTGCGGGGATATTCTCTATGGTCAGCCCCACCTCTTTGAAATAGCCCATTTTTTCGGCGATCGTGAGCAGTACGTTCCCGCTGGTGCCGCTGTTCCACCGGAGAACGGCTCTTTCCGGTACCTCCTTTCCCTCGCTGTAGCTCGTCAGGCTCAGCACGGTACACAATGCCAGAATCACGGTCGAAATCCTCTTCATCGACAACTTCATTTCTTTCTTCACGCAAGGTCATCCTTTCTCTGTTAGGAATGTACGCATATCAGGAAACGCTCCTGCTTATGCCATTTGAGAAACGCGGGCCGCAACATCCTTGTTGATCTGGCAAATCAGCTCGTTGCGCAATTGCAGGACATAGGGACTTTCAAACTGAGTATCCCGCGTGGGGCGTTTGTCCACAGGGATGAAGCATTCATAAATGATGTTGCTGGGCGACTGTCCCAACACGATGATCCGGTTTGCCAGCAGTATCGCCTCGTCCACGTCATGGGTGACGAAGAACACGGTCTTCTGGGGCTTCTGCTTTGCCCAAAGGTCCAACACCAAATCCTGCAACCGCGCGCGAGTCACCGCGTCCAGCGCGCCAAAGGGCTCGTCCATCAGCAGAATAGAGGGTTCGATACCGAACGCCTGTGCGATGGCGCAGCGTTGATTCATGCCGCCGGAAAGCTCTTTGGGCAATTTCTGGTACACGGAGTCGTCCAAACCCACTTCCCTGATCCTTTCCATTGCCACCTCCCTGAGTTTTTTTTTATTCCATTCAGGAAAACGCTGTTGCAAGGCCAATCGGATATTCTCGCCCGCGGTCATCCAGGGAAACAGGCTGTAATCCTGAAATACCACGCCGCGATCCAGGCTGGCTCCCTTTATAGGCCGGCTATCCAGCAGAATCTCTCCCTCGGCAGGAGTCTCCAGACCCATCAACAAACGCAAAAACGTACTTTTACCACAGCCGGATTGGCCCAACAAGCAGACAAACTCTCCCGTATGCACCTCCATGTCGATATCCTTCAGGATCAACGGCCCATTGTCATAAGAAAAGGAAAGATTTCGAATTGATATACCTTGTATTGTTTCCACCCCTCTTCGCGGCGCGTTCGCCTCTCAGGCTCGACAATAAAAGTTTTTGCGCCCCGCGGATTTGAACGTTTACAAATCGCTCAGGGCTTTTTTTTGAATTGAAATCGACTCGGAAACGGAAAGGCGATCAAAAATGACTTGGACGGGAACTCAGATATGACATTCCAGAGGTTGTCCTGAGAAACGCCCCTCCGCCGTTCGATTTTCAAACTTCACGTATGTTCCACATACCTTCGCGAAACAGGCTCAGGTGAATACAAAACGTTTCATGCGGACAACCTCCTTTTCCACAGTATCGTGTATTATATTATATTGATGCCCTCTTTTGACAAATTACATGATACAGCAAGTATGCTGAAAAGTATACCGCAAAGTTCGCCCGTCTTGACGCGCGGGGGGCGGCGTGCTAATCTGAAAACGGTTTTCAATTTATCGTGTCGAGGATAAAGACCGTGAAGCGTCCTACAGGTTA
>JAISWV010000232.1 GCA_031270755.1 Synergistaceae bacterium | reverse complement strand
GATAGCCGGGGTCGTTGACCATCTGGGCGAAAATCACCGCCCGCGCGGCGGCTAAAGGACGTCTTGCCCACCACAGATGAAGCGTCGAAGGGTGGCCGTGGCGTATGGATTTCTCACGGGCTGCCGCTGTGTTGATAGCGTCCAGCGGCAGCGCGGCCTCGATGAGTTTTTTGGGGGATTTGACGTTACCGCCGTTCACCGTGCCGCCTCCGCTCTCGTCAACAACTGGGCGATGTCGAGATGTTTGCTGTTTTCCGCCCAGTCCGGCTCCTGCGTAAACGGACGACGGATATACTATGGTCCTTCGTAGTTTTCCCCATCAACAATCACGATGGCGAGAATGAACTTGTCCTGCTGGTTCAAGCCGTACAGAATTTCATTTTTCGTTACGGTTATCGTGGTCTGTCCTTTGGCGCGGCCTTTGACTTCGATATGTCGAACCCGCGGCAGTTTGCCGTCAACCGGTTTCGGCTGGCTCGTCACGTCCCAGCCGCACTTTTGCGCCGAAACGTCCGTCACGTCATGGCCCAAGGCGCGTTCGACGTCCATTACGGCGTTCATGGCTGTGCGCTCGACCCTTGCGCGGGCGGCGGCGTCCGCGGACCAATCGGCGGATTTTTGCCCGTCCAGCCCGCCTTTGCGGAGAGCCAGCAACCCCGCCGGAATGACCAGCGCGCCACCGGCGACGACGGGCGTGGCCGAGACGACGTGGCGCATGGTCTGCAGTTCCTTCGTGCGGGAGTCCAATCGGGCGCGCATGTCGTCGATTCTGCGGCGGACGATTTCGAGGTTTGCGTTTGCGTTGACGCCGCTTTTGCCCGCCGCGATGTCGTCTTTGAGCTTGATATAACGGTCAGTTTGGTAATTGATCTCCTTCACCAAACGCTCTTGAACCGCCGCGAGGGTTTTATCCACCTGCCGTTCCCTTCTCGCCCGCACTTCGCCAAAATGTTCCCCGACCATGTGAGTCGAGGCGTATCCCAGTGCTACCTGTTCCAAATCTTTCGTTATCCACGGCGCGTTCAAAATATCTTTCACCAGCCGTCTATCCGCTTCGTCCATTGAGGTAAGGTCCAGGTGCGGCGCCCATCCCGCGTTCAACGCCGTTCCATTTTCATCAATTGCGACAAATTGTATCCGGCGCGAAACGACGCGGTTCTGGTTTTCGCCCTCCCGGATGGAATGGTCGATCATGAACAGGACTTTGGGCGTTTGCCCCTCGTCCGTCCTATCCAGCAAAACCGTTCCCTGTTTCAGCTTGCCGCGGTGTTGTTCCAAAACGATGTCGATGACCGACTGCATCAGCGGATGGGCGGGGTGCAAAAGGCTGGCCATGGGAGCGCCCACTTTATCTATAAGACGAATATGCTGTTTTTCGAAGCACACGCGCTCGTAACGCCGCAAAACCCGCTCGGTGTAACGGCGGTCCCGTCCCGTGAGCTGCCTGTCCCGTTCGCGGATAATGGCCGGCACGTGGGAGATTTCGTATCTGCCCGCTTCGCGCGGACGAAATTCCCCGCCGAGGCTCTCGAACGCCTGTTTGAAGAAAGACCGGATAAAAAACGGCTGCAGCTTACGCGCTTCCGCCTTTTCCATTTCTTCTTTGACCCTGAAGAGACGGCGTTCGTCCATCACCTCTTCACAAAGGGCGTTGCGTCTTATGAGGTCTTCGTAGTGCTGATGATCCATTTTCTTATCAACTTCATTCCTCATGCGCGCGCGGTTGGCTGGATCTTCTCCGTAACGGATCGCCTCGATCAGCAGGTCTTTCAGGCTTCTGCCCTCGAAAACATCGCCAAGGATGTCGAAAACACGGCCTCCCAAGGCTTTGCGTTCAATCTCAAGCTTTTCGAAAACGCGCTGGAACACGTCCCCTTCGCGGGTCTCCGACGCGACCATGTTCCAGAGGTTGCAGACTTCCGTCTGACCGATGCGGTGAATGCGCCCGAATCGCTGTTCCAAACGATTGGGATTCCAGGGAAGGTCATAGTTGACCATGAGGTTGGCGTTTTGCAGGTTGACGCCCTCGCCGGCGGCGTCCGTCGCCACCAACACGCGGACCGTCGGGTCGTTGCGGAAGAGTTCCTGGGCTTCGCGCCGCTTCTCGCGCTTCACCCCGCCGTGAATCACGATCACGGACTCCGCGCTGCCGGCCAAGTCCCGGATTTTATCGGTCAGATAGTTCAACGTGTCGCGGTACTCCGTAAAGATGATGAGCTTGCGATGCTGACCGTTTTCGTCGTACATTTCCGGCGTGTTCTGCAACAGGCTCGAAAGTTCTTCCCATTTGCGGTCTTCGTTGGAATGGACGACCTGCCGCGCCTGTTCCTCCAGTTTTTCCAAAATTGCTATTTCCGCTTCGAGTTCGTGAATCGTACGGGCAGCGGTCGCCTGATCCGTGACGGTCTCCTCGAATTGTTCGTAATCTTCGGAAGAAAAAGAGTCGTCGGATTCCCATACGTCATCCGGCGCGCTTTTCCGCGCGTAATCTTCGCTCGATGGGAACAGAACCTCGGACAATCCTTGTCCTCGCTGTCGGATTTTTTCTTCTTCCATACGGCTTTTGAGCCTTTGGCGACGGCGCTTGAGCGACTGGTAAATCGCTTCAGGACTGGAAGCCAGTCGGCGCTGCAGAGAAGCGAGGGCAAAACCGATCATGCCCTTGTGCTTGCCGTCTTCGAGTTGTTCGGCTTTGTTCATTTCTTCCACTACGTATTGAGTCACAGACTCGTACAACGCGGCTTCCAGGTCGGAAAGTTTATAGTTGGCGGTGTGGGCAAAGCGCTCCGGAAAAAGTTTCGTGCCGTCGAATTTCCGAAGATCTTCTTTGACCATACGACGCATCAGATCCGAAACATTCGCCTTGTGGGCGCCGTCCCTGAATTTCCCGTAAAAACGATCGGAGTCCAGCAGCGAGAGGAAAAGCTGAAAATCTGCTTCTTTGCCATTGTGAGGAGTGGCCGTCATCAGGAGAAAATGGCGCGTGATGGAACCGAGCAGCTCTCCAAGCAAAAAGCGTTTCGTTTTTTTAACCTCTCGTCCATAATAGCTGGCGGAGAGTTTGTGCGCTTCGTCAACGACAATCAGGTCCCAATGGGACAGCTTCAGTTTTTCTTGCAAATCCTCGTTGCGTGAAAGCTGGTCGATTCTGGCAATGAGCAAGGACAAGTCTTCGAAAGGGTTGCCGCTGTGGGACTCTTCCACGTGCCCGCGGGAAAAGATTATGAAGTCGAGCCCGAACTTTTCGGACAGTTCATCCTGCCATTGTTCCACCAGACTGCCCGGGGCTACGACGAGCACTTTTTGCGCGTCGGCCCGAACAATTAGCTCACGGATGAAAAGGCCGGCCATGATGGTTTTGCCCGCTCCGGGATCGTCCGCCAGAACGTAGCGAAGGGGCTGTTTCGGCAGCATCGCTTCGTAGACGGCTGTTATCTGGTGAGGCAGCGGCTCCACGTTGGAGGTATGGACAGCCGTCATAGGGTCGAAAAGGTGGGCCAGACTTATCCGGTAAGCCTCGGCCGCCAGCTTGAAATCCTCCCCGGAAGCGTCGAACGCCCAAGGGCGGCCCGCTTCGGCCAATGAAAGATTTGCCTCCTCGGAACGGAACAGCGTTCTTTCCCGCAGGCTTCCATCCGCTCTCTTGTAATACACGGTCAAGTTGTTCCCGGCCGGTTCCGTCGTGACGACACGCACGACCTCTCCGGGGACAATGCCGGACAAAACGGAATTTTTTTGGATATGTTCAAGCTTCAGCATTCAAGCACCTACAATCTTCGGAGGAGCGCAGACCCTCCGATCTCGACGAAAAAACCGCTCTTTCTATAGACATTCTAACATTTCACGCATTTATTTGCTGAGATGCTATCTACAGATGTCTGTCATAATAGATGTCTGTCATAATAGACGGAGCAAAATTTTCGGAGGGAAAATTAACCATGTACACCGTAACGTCGAAAACAAAGCGGGAAACATCCGTATTCTTGAAATGCGACTGCGGCTGTTCCATGTTTGTCGTCGAAAAAACTGTGTGGGACGACGGCGACACCACCTACAACATCTCGGTCCAGGATTCTCGTTATGATCACAATTACACCACGATATGGGGCAGGATAAAAACCGCATTCACAATTTTGTTCGGGAAGCCCGTTTATTACAGCGATGTGTATATCGGCGATCCTGAGAAATTCCACAATTTTGTTGCGCAACTGAATGATTTATGCGCCGAAGACAAAGAAGCCGACCACTCAAGTTAATAGGTCGGCTTCTTGTCACCGGCTTCAACTTCGATTACTTTCCAGCGTTTCATCCCGGCCCCGACAATCGACGCGGTATTCAATGAGTCCGTCAGAGGAATGCGCGAATGCCGAACGAGACGCCCTGCGGTAAGCGCGTGCGCGGTTGCAAACGCGCACGCAGAGAGACGGCTGTCTCGAAGGAACTTTCGTCGTTTGAAGCCGCAATGTCTTTTCTTTTGAGCGCTCGACATATTTCCCAGACCAATTGAACAAACCGGCAAGTTGGAAAGTCATAAGCCCGGCGACCGCAAGCCACAGCCCCAGAAAAGGAGCGCCTCCGGCAAGGCATACTGCCCAGGCGATTCCCAACTCACCCAACGCCGCTTTGCTGAGATTCCCCGCCGCCCATTTTGCGCGGACGGAGTAATCCGACCAACTCGTTGTTCCTGTCATACAATCACCTTTTTCTTTGTTGTTTCAAATCATACTCGCAACGCTGTAATTCCTTTTTCTTCCTGTTTTGGCGTTCGCCTCCTTTCTTTCATGAGAGATCATAGCCGTTTTGTGAATGTCAAGGATTAAAATAAGTGATAGCAACGTCTTTAATAGAACACTACAGAACGTAATAGACAAACTTGGAACAAAATGGAACAAGGGCGAAAAATGGAGAAAAACACCAAACATTTCGAAAGGACTATTTTGTTGCTTCGCCGAAAGAATGGCAAATTGTTTTACTGTGTACCAATATTGTACCAAAAAACTAAAAAGGCCCCGGAGGAAATCCACCGGAGCCTTGAAATTTCTGGAGCGGACAACGGGATTCGGACCCGCGACCCTTAGCTTGGGAAGCTAATACATGCACTTTTTTAGGGCCAGTCGTGACAAGCGTTTTTTCTATAACGTTTTGATAAAACTGACTTTATAATTTTTTTTATTTTGCTTGTTTCCTATATTTTACCCCCATGTTATACTCATTTTGTTGCAAGCGCGTTGCAAGGAAATGGAGGTATAACAATGCCGCAAGTACATTTTACGAGTTCGTTGTTGCAAAGGCTTCAAGATGAAACCGGAAAGGGCACGTGGTATTCAGAAGCAGGCGGCAAGGGGCTTCGGCTCTATGTGGGAACGTCAGGAAAGAAAACTTGGTATGTGAATTATCGCAAACCCGGATACGACAAAGTTTCACAACACAAAATCGGAGACGCGGATCTCTTTAGCGTCTCTCAGGCGCGGGAGGCGGCGTTGAAATTCTTGGGCGATGTTGTGCGCGGAGAAACGCCCTGGGAGAAGCCGGAAGTCAAAGAGGGGTTGACACTGGGAGCGTTTGTCGATGAGATTTATGGGCCCTGGGTGAAAGAGTATCGAAAGAGCGGAGAAGAGACTGTCGCAATGATCAAGACGGCCTTCGACTCGATGCTGAAGACTAAGATCGACGAAATATCCGTGGCCGATATCGAACGCTGGAGGGCGAAGAAACGCGAAAGAGATCA
>JAISWV010000224.1 GCA_031270755.1 Synergistaceae bacterium | reverse complement strand
AACCGCGCTTTCATGCTGAGGTGGGAACGGGTGAAAAATCGAGGGAGCGAGGGGACCGGCAACGCGGCGAGCCTTTCCGCGAACCACCAGAGGATAATCGAAAACCGATGGGACATGCTTCAGATAGACGACCAAATCTTTTTCGTCGGCCCGGGCGACGCGGACGAAATCGAACATCTACCGGAAACGCCGCAGGAGTGAAGATCAAGTGGAAAGCCGAGAATCGCGCGGAAAGATCGGAGGACAGGTTTTTTGCGCATTTTCTGTCTTAGCTCGGGAAGCGGCGTACATATTCACGCCCCAGCCCACGACCAACAGCGCCAACAACGCGACTTTTAGCAATTTAATCCCTAGGAGCGTGTCGGAACATCTGTTTAAAGTGATGTTGAAAGTTAGCATTTTCAATGGCTCTTTCCGAATTTAAATTAATCATTTTATCAATTTAAAATACAAAATAGTTCTTGCAAATACTAACTTATTACGACACTTCAAGTAGATATTCCGACACGCTCCTAGATGGCGCCACTTGAGCTTCACAAAAATCCTTCCTTATTTAAACATTCGAGCTCAGGCTCAAGCGGTTACAAAATAACGAGCTCTGTTCTCCGTTTAATTTTTTACGTCCTCGAGCTGTTCCCCGAAGGCGAGAAAACGGCCCCGCCGGGCGGCCTCCCTGTAGGCTTCCTGA
Source organism: Synergistaceae bacterium (assembly GCA_031270755.1). Classification (GTDB taxonomy): domain Bacteria; phylum Synergistota; class Synergistia; order Synergistales; family Aminobacteriaceae; genus JAISLU01. The sequence continues at coordinate 9,163 of JAISWV010000224.1, read as the reverse complement.
AGCGACTCGAAAAGCGGCTCGTCACCCCTCCAGAAGGGTAAATTGCCCAGCCGGCGGAGCAGGGGCGCGTTCAAATCGCCCCGGGGCACGGGCCCCATGAAGTCCTCCGGCAGGGGGGCCCCGTTGTAAAAACTTTCGTCGATGGGCAGAGGCTCCGTCTCGAAAAGGTCTTCTTCGACTTCGGGGGTTGGTTCGTGAGCCGCGCCCGCGCCTATCAGCGAAATGAGCTCTTCCCGCGGCATCCCCCGCAGTTGCAGGAGCAGGAAGGGATCTCCGTCGAAAGCGTCGCCCAGGACGTAAAACAGCGCCGCGATGTGTTTGCAGGGGTTGCTGGAGTCCGGACAATCGCAGTGCATGTCGGCCTTGCGCTTCAGCTGCGGGAAAAGGGACGCGCCCTCGGCCTGAAAGAAATCCTCCAGCTCCTGAGGAACCTCCCCCGCCATCAACTGCGCCGAAAAGAGAAGCTGCGCGCGCAGACGGTCGACGATGCGCTCCCAGCCCTTCTGGGCGATGGGCTCGAAACGGATCGTGACCGTGTAGGGCGTACTTCTCGATCCCTGGACCCTGCCCCGGACGATTCCCGGCTCTATCTCCACGTCGATGACCTGGCCTTTCCGCGCGTAGCTCTTGCCTCGGGCGAGGCGCGCCCCCAGGTTGAAGGTCTCCATAAAATCGTACCACCGCTTGGACCACCAGTTGACGCCGCCCTTGGCCTTCGACTTGATGCCGCCCTTGGTGGCGATCGGCGTCGTCGGGGTGTAATTGAACCAGTCGTATCTGCCCATGTTTTGCGCTCCTATTCTTCCGCCAGGGCCGAACGGCGCAGCTCGAAGAGGTCTTTCAGCTCCGCGGAAGAGAGCTCCGTCAGCCATCCTTCGCCGCTTCTCACCGTCATGCCGGCGATTTCGCGTTTGGACTCGATCATCGCGTCGATCCGCTCCTCCAGCGTACCCTGGCAGACAAACGCGTGGACCTGCACGTTCTTCTTCTGCCCGATGCGGAAGGCGCGGTCTATGGCCTGCTGCTCCACCGCCGGGTTCCACCATCGGTCGAACAACACCACGTGGTTGGCCTGGGTCAGGTTGAGCCCCGTCCCTCCGGCCTTCAGGGAAAGCACGAAGAGCCGCGGCCCCCGCTCTTCCTGAAAACGGCTCACCATCGCGTCCCTCCGCGCTTTGGGAACGCCGCCGTGGAGAAAGAGGGTCTCCTCCCCCAACGTCTCCTGGAGGTGGCGTTTCAGAATTTCCCCCATCTCGGAGTACTGGGTGAAAATCAGCATACGGTCCCCCACGTCCAGGGCTTCTTCAGCCAGCTCTTCCAACCGTTCCAGCTTCCCGGAGCGGTTCTTCACGGGCCCCGTTTCGCCCAAATACTGGGCGGGGTGGTTGCAGATCTGCTTCAGGCAGGTGAGTGTGGCCAGCACCATCCCTTTGCGCTGAATGCCCTCCGCTTCCTCCAGAAGGCGCTCCGTCTCCTTGGTCACGGCGGCGTAGAGCGTCGCCTGCTCTTTTTTCAACTTGCAGAAGGTCTTGGTGACGATTTTTTCCGGAAGGTCGTCGATGATGGTCTTGTCCGTCTTCAATCGGCGCAGTACAAAAGGCCCCGTGACGTTCTTGAGGCGGGCGGCGGCCTCCGGGTCGCGGTTTTTTTGGATGGGGTCGAAGAAACGCCGCTTGAACACGGTTTGAGTCCCCAGCAACCCCGGGTTCAAAAACTCCATCAAAGACCAGAGGTCGCCCACGTGGTTCTCCACCGGAGTTCCCGTCAGTGCGACGCGGTACGCGGAGGGCAGCTGCCTCGCGGCCTTGGATTGTTTGCTCTCGGGGTTCTTCACGTTCTGCGCCTCGTCCAGAATGACCCCGCTCCACTCCACCCGGGAAAGCGCGGCGTGGTCCCTCACCAGCAGGGCGAAGCTCGTGGCCACAATATGATTTTGCAGGGCTTCCGTTACAAAATCTTTGCTTTTCGCGCGGGTTGTCCCATGATGCACCAGTACTTTCAGGCCGGGCAAAAAGCGCTCCGCCTCGCGCCGCCAGTTTTCCAGCACCGAAGTTGGGGCGATCAAAAGCGCGGGTCGCGTCTCTCCTTCGTTCACCCGGTTTTGCAGCAGGGTCAAGGTCTGGAGGGTTTTGCCCAAACCCATGTCGTCGGCGAGACAGGCGCCCAGGCCCCAGCGGCCCAAAAAGGCCAGCCATGAAAACCCCCGGGACTGGTAGGGCCGTAGTTCGGCCGCGAGTCCCTTAGGCACGGGCAGCGGAGGAATCCGTTTCTCGTCGCCTTTCGCCAGGGTCGAGAGCATTTCGGCGAACAAAGGCTCTCCGGAAAACGTCACGTCCCCTGGCATAAAATCTCCGTCCAGCCCGAGAGACGCCTTCAGCACATCGCGGGCGGCGGCGTTTTTGGGCGCTTTTTTCAGAAAATTCAAGGCTTTCTTCAGCTCTTCCTGAGAGAAGGCGATCCAGCGCCCCCGAACGCGGACCATTGTGTCTTTCAGCGCGGCGAGGCGCTCCAGTTCTTCCAGCGAGACGGGAGTGTCTTCCAGCATCAGCTGCCAGTCCACGTCCAAAAGGCTGTCCAGGGACAGCTGCCCCTTGGCCGCGAGCTTCTTCGATCCTTTTCCCGAGCTCGAGCCGACGGAGACCTTCAGGCCGAAAAGCTTCCGGTAGCCCTTGGCGGTCCACCAGGAGGGGAAACGAACGGTGAACCCGGCCTCGATCAGCGGAGCCGCGTCGTTCTCCAGAAAGCGAAAGGCCTCGCCGGAGGAAAGGGCGCATCCGTCGGGGGCCGCCCGGCGCAGACTGGCTACGAACGGCGCAAAGAGCTTACCCACCTGCCCCAGAGCCTGGGCGGCAAATTCTTGAGGCCCCATGCCTCCCCGAGTCAGAAGCTCCAAAGTTTTCTTGTCCCGTGTTTGGGCCGCGAAGATTTTCCCGGTCCCCACCTGGAGCGTCGGGTCGTCCAGGGGCTCCACGTAATAGGCGAGACGCCATTCCCGTTCGAGAGAGTCGCCGAAGATCCCGGCGTTACGCGGCTCCGCTGTTTTGAGCTCTTCGAGCTCTTCGACATCGGGCTCTTCGAGCTGCAGAGAGAGCCGGTAGGGCGCGTCAGCCGTGGCTGCGATGGGCCTCCGCCACTCCCTCAACCGAGGTTCCAGTTCGGCCAGAGCGGCACCGGGCGACGAGTCGCGGACCAAAAGGCGGGCAATCCACTCCTGATGGGCGAACTCTTTTGCCGAACCCGCCAAGCGCATCGGCTGCGTCAGGCGCACCACGGCGTCCGTCAAAAGATCGAGGCTCTCCAGGACGAAACGCCGGGGGGAGAGTGGTTGCTCTGGATTTTCGGCGGAGCCGGGGTTTTTGTCAGCGTCAAAGTCGGAGGCAGTTACGGCTCGGCACAGTCCCGGAACCGACCTAATCAAAGACTCGCAGCGGTCGCGCTCCAGTCCGGCGAAAACCGGCCTCCAAAGGGCGTGAGCCGTTCCGTTCGGCAAGGTTTTCACGGAGGGGAGAAAATTTTGCCGCGCCGCCATAGCTCCCGCGAAACGCAAAAGCTTCAGGCAGAACTCCAGGTCCGGGGCAAATTTCAGGGGTTTGTCCCAAATTTGGGGCAGCGCGTCGAGGTTCGAAGAGGCGAGAAAAAGCACCGCGTCCCGGGGCGTAAAAGTTACCCCTTCCACCGGCCAGCTTTTCAAATGGGGAGTTTTTTTGCTCGCCGGTGGTTCCGCGATCAGGGGAGACGAAGGAAGAGGCAGCTCGTCGAGGGTCGGCAGGCTCACGAAGAAAGCCTTAAAACCGTCGCCTTTCTCACGCGGAGCGGCCGGGGGCTGCTTCGGTTTTCTTCCCCTGCGTTTGGGCACAGACGCCGACGAAAACTCTTCGCTTTGCGGGGCCCAGTCCGGCAGGTACAAAGCGGGCTCGGAGGCCCTCCATTCGTCCAGCACGCCGCGCAATTTCTCCGCGTCGCAGGCCCAGGGATGCCGGGGCGGGTCGGCCGCCGCGTCGCCGTCCTCCGCCCACAGAAAGAGCTGTCCTTGTTCCGCCGAAACGGATCGGGGCGGCAAAAAAGTTCCGTGCAGGAAAATCATGACGCAACTTCCTCGTTTAAAGTTTCCGGGTCTGGCACTTCCGCGTTCAACGTTCGGTCACACATCTTTATGCAGCCTCCCAACAAGCGGATATTATGCGTGTGATTATAGCATTTCCCAGGCTCGATTCCCTTCCCGCGGAAAATAAGGAATACGCCCTTGTCTTGCCCGGCCTCGCCAACGTACGGGACCCGGGAGTCTCCGAGAGCGTCACTAAGGCGTGCTCACAAGGTCAGCCGTTTCACCTTGACGAACGTTGGAGATCATACGATAATCGCGTCAGAACAAAATATGTAATAAAAACCCTGAAAGATGGATACGCGAGAGACTCTCGTTTCCTGGATTTCGTAAGAGGCGGGAGCGCCGAAGGGGCAACTGTCACGGCGGGAAACCGTGGCGTGGAAACTCTCAGGCCAAAGGAGCGTGTTCGGACAGGACTCTGAAGCGGTTTTTTCGCAGCCGCGACAGAACGCACTCGTGTCCTGAGGGGGGTTGAACAATGCGAAACGGCGCAGGCAGCGTTGTTTTAATAACGAATAACGTGAGTTTAGAGCGATTGATTGTACCTTTTTCTCTTGCGGCGCAGCTCGTGAAAGGATCGTCGTTAAATGTTCTAATAACCGTGCGCGACGCGGTGCATTTGGGAAGCCGTTTGTTGACTCACCCTTTATATGGTAATCTTCGTCCCCATCAACAACCGTTTCGGTCCGTTCTTATTGAAACAAACCCCAATGCTCTGGTGGACCTCGAATCCCTTTCGATGATCGAGGAGGCCGTTCTTTTATACCGCGGATTCGAAAACAATCTGCCTCTGCCTGAGGACCTCCCCCACGCGGTGCGGGAGGACTACGCCTACGTCGATCTCGAATTGATGAGAGAAAGCGTGGAGCGCTGTAAACGGCGGCTGACGCCGCCGCGTCAGGTCGATGGATTTTATTACCACGGGACGACTCCGGAAAACGAGCGTTTCTATATATGAAAGTCAAAGGAGGTGAAAACGATGCCGATTGAATTGACTAAAGAAAATTGCGACGCAGAGGTGAAAGAAAGCGCTTTGCCCGTTGTGGTGGACTTCTGGGGCCCCTCCTGCGGGCCGTGTATGGCGCTGATGCCGAAGTTCATGGAAATCGCGGAGAAGTACGACGGCAAGGCCAAGTTCTGCAAGGTCGATACCTCGCAGAACAAGCGCGTGGCCATCAACTTCAAGGTGATGAGCCTGCCCACGATTCTCTTCTGGAAGGGCGGCGCGGAGGTGGCGCGCCTGACTGGAACGGATGCGACGCCCGAGAACATCGAGGCGAAAATCGAAACGATGCTTTAAGGGAATTTGAGAGAATTTAAAGGCTCCGCCGGCGGCTGTTTCGGCTATTTTAGCTAGGTTTTTTATCGTGCGTTTTTAGCTTTTTTCAGCTATTTTAGCTTCAAGCCTTTTCTTGAACCTGTTTTTTTAGCTATTTTGACTTTAGGCTTTTTATTGAATTCCGAAAGGAGGGATCGTATTGAAGCTCGAACTCCACAGGATATTTGTGAACAAATTGGCTTTCGGCGAAAAAACCGGGGTCAAGGACGGGGTATTAACCGTCAACAAGAAAGAGCTGCTCGATCTGATCTCGGAGGACGAGCTTCTGGGGAAGAAACTCGACGTGGACTTGGCCATGCCTGGAGACAGTATCCGCATCGTTCCGGTCAAGGACGTCATCGAGCCCCGCTGGAAAATCGAGGGCGGCGGACAGGTTTTCCCCGGAATGATTTCCGACGTGGAGACGGTGGGAGAGGGGAAGACGTTGGTCCTGAGCGGCGCCGCGGTGGTCACGGCGGGCAGGATCGTGCGGTTCCAGGAAGGCATCGTCGATATGTCGGGCCCGGGAGCGGACTACACGCCTTATTCCCGGACCTGCAACGTGGTGTTGCTGCTGGAGCCCGCGGACCCCAATATGGACAAGCACGATTACGAAACCGCCTGCCGCACGGCGGGGCTGAAGACGGCCGCTTACCTGGCGCGTTGCTGCGCCGAGGCCGCAGGAGCGGGCCTGAAGGCCGATCAGGTCGACGCCTTCCAGCATCCCAACATCCGGGAGGCCATGACCTCGCATCCGGGGCTTCCGAAGGTCGGGTACCTCTACATGCTCCAGACTCAGGGCCTTCTGCACGACACGTATCTTTACGGCGTGGACGTGAAGAAGATCCTGCCGACGGTTCTGTCGCCCCTGGAGGTCATGGACGGGGCCATCGTCTCGGGCAATTGCGTTTCGGCCTGCGACAAAAACAGCAGCTACGTTCACCAGAACAACCCCGTCATCGCCGACATGCTGAAACGCCACGGGAAGGACTTCAACTTCGTGACCTGCATCGTCACCAACGAGAACGTCACCTTGGCCGACAAACGCCGCAGCTCCAGTTTCGCCACAAAGCTGGCCGCCATGCTGGGGCTGGACGGTATCGTCATCACCGAGGAAGGGTTCGGCAACCCGGACGCCGACTTGATCATGAACTGCTGGAAGGCCGAGAGGCTCGGCATCAAGACGGCGCTTTTGACCGACGAGTACGCGGGACAGGACGGCGCGAGCCAGTCTCTGGCGGACTCCTGCGCCGAGGGCAACGCCTGCGTCACGGCGGGCAACGCCAACGAGGTCATCGTTCTGCCTCCCATGGAAAAGGTTCTGGGCTTCCCGGAGGAGGCCAACGTCATCGCGGGCGGCTGGCAGGGCTCTCTCGCCGCCGACGGCGCCATCACCGTGGAACTTCAGGCCATCACCGGCGCAACCAGCGAGCTGGGCTACACCAAGCTGGGCGCTTACACGATCTGAGCGATTTTGTGAGGTCTTCGCTTTTAGCTATTTTGACTTTAGGCTTTTTATTTCAATTTAGGAGGTGTTGTAATTGGGTAAACTGGCTGGCAAGAAACTGCTCATTCTCGGAGAGCGCGACGGCGTTCCCGGGCTGGCCATCGAGGCGTGTCTGAAAGACAGCGGCGCCGAGGTTCTTTTCTCGGTGAGCGAGTGCTTTGTCTGAACCGCCGCGGGGGCAATGGACTTGCAGAACCAGCAGCGCATCAAGGACGCCGCTGAAAAATTCGGTTCCGATTGCATCGTGATTCTTGGTTCTTCCGACGCCGAGGGCGCGGAGATTTACGCCGAGACCGTGAGCAATGGAGATCCGACGTATGCAGGTCCTCTCGCCGGAGTCCCGTTGGGGCTCCCCGTATACCACGTTTTCGATCAGACGATACGCGACGAGTGCGATCCTACAGCTTGGGAAGAGCAAATCAGCATGATGGAGATGGTTTTGGACCCTGAAGCGCTGGCCGCGGCAGTCAAAGGTATCCGTGATCAGTTCAGCAAGAACGCCCTTTAGGACCGTTTCCCGCTAAAAGGCGCAGTCACGTTTCCAGCTTCTGGAGGCGTGGAGATCGATATACAGAAAGGTGGGAGGACAAGAGTGGCTTATCGAGTCGTGCATTATATCAATCAATTTTACGCGGGCATAGGCGGCGAAGAAAAAGCCGACGTCACGCCCGAAATTCGCCAAGGCGTCGTGGGCCCCGGCATGGCTTTCAAAGGAGCGCTTGGAGCGGAAGCGGAGATTGTGGCCACCGTCGTCTGCGGCGACTCTTATTTCGCCTCCAATATGGACAAGGCCAGCGCCGAGATCATCGAGCTGGTCAAACCCCACAAGCCCGACGCCTTCATCGCGGGGCCCGCCTTCAACGCCGGCCGCTACGGCACGGCCTGCGGAGGAATGTGCGAGGCCATATCCAAGGAGCTGGGCATTCCCGTGGTCAGCGGCATGTACCCGGAAAACCCCGGCGTCGAGCTCTACAAGAAATCCGCCTATATCATCGAGACCCCCGACAGCGCGGCGGGCATGAGAAAAGCGGTTCCCGCCATGGCGAAGCTGCTTTTGAAGCTGTTGAAGGGCGAAAAACTGGGAACGCCCGCGGAAGAGGGCTATATCGAGCGCGGGATCCGCAAAAACAAATTCTACGACAAGCTGGCGGCCGAACGCTGCGTCGAGATGTTCGTCGCGAAAATGAAAGGGGAACCCTTCGAGACGGAGTACAAGATGCCCGTCTTCGACCGGGTGCCGCCCCAGCCGGCCGTCAAGGACATGAAAGACGCCGTTGTCGCCCTCGTCACGTCGGGAGGCATCTGCCCCAAGGGCAATCCCGACCACATCGAGGCCTCCAGCGCCAGCAAGTACGGCGAGTACGACATTACAGGCGTCACGGACCTCACGGCGGACAAGTACTGCACGGCCCACGGCGGCTACGACGCCACCTACGCGGACCGCAACGCGGACGTCGTGCTTCCCGTGGACGTCCTCCGGGACATGGAAAAAGAGGGCGTCTTCAAGAAGCTCCATAACAAATTCTACGCCACAGTGGGCAACGGAACGGCCGTGGCCAGCGCCAAACGCTTTGGCGCCGAGATAGCCGACAAACTCGTGGCCGACGGGGTCACCGCCGTCATCCTGACATCGACCTGAGGAACTTGCACTCGTTGCGGCGCAACGATGGTAAAAGAAATCGAACGCAAGCTCCCCGTAGTCCACGTTTGCACCATAGTTCCCATCTCGCAGACCGTCGGAGCGAACAGAATCGTTCCGGCCATCGCGATCCCACATCCCTTCGGCGATCCGACCCGAACCCCGGAAGAGGAAAAAGTCATTCGCAGACACCTTGTCGAGAAGGCCCTCAAGGCCTTGCAGACGGAAATAACCGAGCAGACTGTGTTTACCAGTTGAATGGTCGGTTGATGTGACGTATCGAGGTCCAGGCTGCCCTGGGCCTTTTCAAACGAAAAAAACAGCGGCCGGTACGCGATCTTCGCCGGCCGCGTGCTCAGGGAGGGCATTTATGTCGAGCGTTGGAATCAAAGGCTGTTCTTATTGTTTGAATCACACTCCGGAACTGGGGCTGCACTACGGCTCCACGCCCTTCGTGGAACGCGAAACCAAGGGCGAGAGCGATTTTCTGAAAAACCTGCCCCAATATGTTCAAACTTACGAAAAAGCCGCGGGATATGCGCCGAACCAGGCCTATATCGGCGGCATCGACTACGAAACCTTCGAGGCGGCGAA
>JAISWV010000079.1 GCA_031270755.1 Synergistaceae bacterium | reverse complement strand
TTATCGCGAGTCGACGCCTGGAAGGCCGGGACCCTTACTCACAGCTGCTTCTGGTACCCAGGATATTCCGCCGCGGCAGCCTACGAGGTCGCTCTGCGCGTCATCGAGGGCAGGGAGATCAAAAACGGCGATGACTTGGGAGTCCCCGGCTTCGAGAACATCATCGTCGACGGCATAAACGTCTACGGCTCGGGCTGGATCGACGTCACCGCCGAGAACTGGCAGCAGGTGGCGGACGAGTACAAAATGTAGCTGTAGTTTGCCCGAAAAAATATGGAAACTATGAGAGCTGCCGTTTTCGAGAAAGCGGGGAGTTTCATTCTCAAAGATGTCCCTGTCCCGAAAATCGAGCGGGAAGATCAGATTTTGCTGGAGGTCAACGCGGTCAGCATCTGCGGGACCGACTTGCATATCACGGCAGATCCTCCGGGTTATGACGCGAAGCCGGGAACCATCCTGGGGCATGAGCTGGTGGGGACCGTGGTGGAAACGGGGGCTGCGGCGACTCACCTGAAGCCCGGAGACAGAGTGGTGGTGAACCCCAACAACTACTGTGGCGTCTGCGCTTTTTGCAGGAAAAACCTGCCCAACCTCTGTCTCCACATCGAACCCCTGGGTATTGAGTTCGATGGGGCCTTCGCGAAATATTGCGTGGTATCCGGCAAAGTGGCCTACAAAATATCCCCCCACGTGCCGGACGAGGTAGCTGCCTGTGCGGAGCCGCTGGCCTGCGCCATCAACGGTGTCAGGAAGGTGAACGTGCTGCCGGGTGAAAACGCTGTTGTCATCGGCGGAGGGCCCATCGGATTGATGATCGTTATGCTGCTGAAGGCGTCGGGCGTCCGCGATTGCTATCTTCTGGAAACGGCCCCTTTCCGGCTGAAGTTCGCCCGGAAGCTGGGTATAGCCAAGGTGATCGACCCGCGGGAACAGGACGCCCCGGCTATCGTGGCCGAAGAAACCGGCATCGGCGCCGATTACGTTTTCGACGTGACGGGTTCCCAGGTCGTCCCGGCGATCAAGATGGCGCGAAAGGGCGGTAGAGTGGTGCTGTTCGGCGTCAACGGAAAGGCGGTGAGTCAGGTGCTTCAGAAGGAGATCACCACCAAAGAGATCGCGGTGTTGGGCACCTGGCTGGCCAACGCCACCTTTCCCGAGGCGGTGAGGGTTCTGGAGACCGGGGCCGTGGACTTGGCAAGCCTGATCACCGACGTCATTCCTCTCGAAGAGGTGCACAAGGGTCTGGCGAAACTCGCGCGTGGAGAAGCCGTGAAGGTGGTCGTCAAGCCTTGATGCCAAGAAAAACTTTGGGCCAGATTCACCTCTGGCCCGCTTTTCGGAATAAAAAATTTTTGAGGAGGTATTGCCGGCAATGGAGCGCGCTTACACGGTGTGGAATTGGATTAAATACGACTATTCGAAGGACGTCAACAAGAAGGACTGGCAAAATTGGAGCGAGTTCCCCAAGCGGGATTACGAGATTGCCTGCCGGACCATGGCGGACCTTGGGTACAAAAATATCGAATGCTTTTACTTTCTGGCCGACTTCTACAAAGACGCCGACGACGAATTCCAGGCCCTGATGAAGGAACACGGGCTCACTCTTGTTTGCCTTTACAACTACCTCACCAACGACTTCGAGGCGGACCTGGAGAGCGTTCAGAAAAGCGTTGACTTCCTCAATCGCCACGGCGTGCCGGGCAAGAAGCACATGAACTTGGAGTCCCCCAAGCGGCCCACGAACCGCGCCGTGACCGAGGAGGACCTCGCCAAGGCCTCTAAGGAGGCCGACGTGGTCGGCAAGCTGTGCCGGGAAAACGGCATCGTCCTCACGTTGCACCCTCACTATGGAACGGTTGTGGAGCAGCGCGGCGAGATCGATTACTTCGCAGCTCACACCGACCCCCAATACGTCTCCTTTTGCCTGGACACGGCGCATACCGTTATCTGCGGCATGAAGCCGGAGGAGCTGTTCGTGACCTACGCCGACCGCTTGAAGTATGTGCATTTGAAGGACGTCCAGCCGGATCCCGACCAGGAGTACGTTCTGCCCACCGTGCGTTTCCGCGCTCTGGGGCAGGGGACGATCGACTTCGTTACCATCCTCAAGTACATCCGGCAGAGGAAATACGACGGAATTCTCTGTGTGGAGCTCGACAACCCCAAGGTCAACCACTACCAGGGCGCCCAGTACTCCAGAGACTACCTGCATTACGTGCTCGGGATCGATTGATCCCCACGGCGGAAACGGACACGAGAGAGATGGGGAAGGAAGCTTGAAAAAAACGCCATTGCTGAACGACGCCATCTCCGCCGTCATCGCGGAAATGGGCCACACCGACAGCCTTGCCATCGGCGATTGCGGATTGCCCATACCGAAAGAGACCTCGCGGATCGATATCGCGCTGAGGCGAGGGGTTCCCGGTTTTCTCGAAACGCTCCAAACGGTGGTGGAGGAACTGCACGTCGAAAAAGCCGTGCTGGCGAGCGAGATTCAAACGGCGTCTCCCGCCATGCTGGAAAGCGTCCGGGAAACGCTTCCCGGCGTGAACTGCGAATTTGTGAGTCACGAGGAGTTCAAAAAAAAACTGAAAGACACGAAATGCGTCATACGTACGGGAGAGTGTACCCCCTACGCCAACGTCATCCTGGTAGCGGGAGTCGTGTTTTGATCCCGTCGCGTTATCCCCATCATTCGCTGGGCCGTGGGAGGGCTGGACCATGAAGGTAGGCGTGCTGGAAAATGTAATGTGCGACGTGCCCTTTGAGGAAGCGCTGGATTTTTTCCGCTCCTCGGGCATTGAGATGGTTGAAATTGGCTGCGGCGGAACGCCGGGTATCGAGCACTGCGACCCCGAAGTATTGCTGAGAGACGAAGGGAAGCTTCGAAAATTCCGCCGCGCTATCGAGACCGCGGGATTGGGGATCAGCGCACTCTCGGCCCACGGCAACCCCGTCCACCCAGTAAAGTACGTCGCCGGGAAGTACGACGCAGTGTTGCGCAACGCCGTGTTTTTGGCCGAAAAACTGGGAGTCGATACCATTTGTACCTTTTCCGGAACACCCGGCGCCCACGACGGCGATGTCTGTCCCAATTGGGTGACCTCGGTGTGGCCCTACGACGGCGTCGCCATTCTGGACTATCAGTGGAGGCAGAAATTGATCCCCTATTGGCGAAACTTCGGCCGCTTTGCCGCCGCCCACGGCGTCACGAAAATCGCCTTCGAAATGCATCCAGGCTTTTGCGTCTCGAACCCCGAAACATTGCTGCGCCTGCGGGAAAACTGCGGGGAGTTCATAGGGGCCAATTTCGACCCCAGCCACCTGATCTGGCACGGCATCGACTGCCCCAGCGCTATTCATGCCCTGGCGGGCTGCATTTTTCACTTTCACGCCAAGGATACGCTGGTGGACTGGGAGGAAATGGGAAGAAACGGTTTCTTCGACCCCTCCGCTGTTTTCGAAGGAACAGGCCGTCCTTTTCGGTTCAAGATACCGCCCTGCGGCACGGGAGAGCTTTACTGGCGACGGATGGTGGCTGCTTTGCGCGAGAGCGGCTACGACGGCGTTTTGAGCATCGAGCACGAGGACGACGCGGTCGGCCAGCGTGAGGGTATCCGGCGCTCAGCGGATTTCCTGCACTCGATTCTCTACGTGGAGCCAGCAGCTCGCTGTTCCTGGAAGGAAGCCATCCGGAACTATCAAAGAGAATTTCTTCCTGACCGAGAGGAGGAGTCGAGATGAAACTTGGGATTTATACCAACGCCCGCAAAGACCTGAGTTTCGAGGAATTTTTAGACTACGCCAAGGACCTGGGCGCCGAGATGGTGGAGCTGGGCTGCGGCGAGGAGTCCGGGTTCGCCCACTGCGATCCCGAGGTCCTTTTAAACGACGAGGCCGCGTTCGCACGGTATGCCGAGGCGCTCTCGCGGCGTCGACTTCGGGTCTCGGCCCTCTCGTGCCACGGTAACCCCGTCGCGGCGGATCCAAGCCTGGCTGCTTTCTCGGACAGGTGTATGCGCAACGCGGTACTGCTCGCCGAAAAAATGAGGCTGGATACCATCAACTGCTTTTCGGGCTGTCCTGGGAGCGGGGCGTCGAGGCTGGCAAACTGGGTGACGGTGGGCTGGCCCATGGACTACCCTCAGCTCTACCGTTGGCAGTGGAACGAGGTACTGGTTCCCTACTGGAAGGACTTCGCGGCCTTCGCCCGCGCCCACGGCATCCTCCACGTCGCTTTGGAAATGCACCCCGGCCAGATGTGCTACAACCCCAAAACGGTAAAGCGCCTCCGCGCCGAGGCCGGAGACAACATCGGCGTCAACCTGGACTTCAGTCACCTGTTGTGGCAGCGTATGGAACCAGACCTGGTGATTGAAGAACTGCGGGGTATGATCTGGCACATGCACGTGAAGGATATCGCTTTTCAGGAGCGGCAGGTGCGGGAAAACGGTCTTATTAACTTTCATTATTTCGATGAAAGCGAGAAGCGCCCTTGGAACTTCCGTTGCATAGGCTATGGGCACGACCTGGGCTGGTGGGGCCGGGTTTTTGCCGCTCTGCGCCGGGGGGGATACGACTACGTCGCCAGCGTCGAGTACGAGTGCGAGATCACCTCCGCCGACTTCGGAATTAGGAGTTCGCTGGAAAGACTTGCTTCCATCCTCCCCCGGGACAGCCTAGGAGACCCCGGCTTTTGGCGGGACCGCGCCGCCGCTCAAAGAAATCTCCTCGATCAAAAATACGGCGTCGGGGAGGAGCGTTAATGGCATAGTATATACAATTCAATTCAACAATTTAATAGGCAAATTAATAGGCAAAAAAAAGGACACTGACGAAGCTCGGTCAGCTCACGACCTAAAAAATTTATGTCAAAGAAAAATAATCGCCTGAAAAGGTGTCAAGTTTATTTTCGTTTTTTTCGGCCCGCAGCGCGTTGAGGTAATTGAAGACCGTATAGCGGGAAATTAAGGAAAAGGGGAAGGTGGTGGCAGATTGATGGACTTTCGAGAATTTGCAAGGGAGCTCGGTATTGTGGGCAAGGTGCTCTCGATAACGCGTAAAAACGGCGTGAAAACATATTGTCCCGTGACGAAAGGCTGTGCTCTCCGCGTCCTAAATGACGCTATGGCCGGAGAAACCGTCTGCCTATCGGAAGATGTCGTTCCTTGCAACGGCGGAAAATACGGTTTTGGTTTCTCGGACGCGTCGATGAGGGTTCCGGGCGGGTATGGTCATTTTATTTCCTATGGAGCCGGCGAGGGATTTCCGGCGGGTATGCGCCTCAAATGCGACCCGGAACTGGCGGAACGCGACGCGCTCGCCAAACCCAAGGGCGTCATGGACGGTTATTCGGCGATCGAAATTAAACCCTTCGAAGAATCCGGTGGGGAGTCCGACATC
>JAISWV010000048.1 GCA_031270755.1 Synergistaceae bacterium | reverse complement strand
TTCTCGGGCGTGGCGTCCGCGCCGCCCAGCCTCGCCGCCTCAGCGCCGTCTTTCCAGAAAAGAATCGTGGGCAGGCCCATCACCTTGAAATTGATCGCTACACGCTTGTTCTGAGAGGTATCGACCTTGCAGAACTTCGCTTTGCCGTCGTACTTCTCCGCAATTGCCACGAAGTTCGGCATAAGCGCCATGCAGGGCCCGCAAGAGGGACCCCAGAAATCCACCACAACGGGCAAATCGCTCTCCTTTACTTCCACGTCGCAATTCTCTTTCGTCAACTCGACCATCGTCACTCACCTCCTTTCGTTTTTTGCGAAAACGTCACTCCGTCCTCCATATCGGATGGGCGGCGAAGGGTAGCAGGTCATGAACGGTCTCCGCCGTTTCGCCGCAATCCCAAAGAGCTTCGAGGCTCAAAGTCCAGACGTCCAAAGGCGCGGCAGGGCCGGCGAGGGTTTTTTCGAAGGGAGAAAGCAGAGCCGCGCACTTTACGGCGTCCTCTTCGCGTTCGTAAACATAGAGCAGCCAGTTGATGCCGTCCTGATCCAGGCTGTCCAGGTCCACGTAACCCGGCAGAACCATGCGCCGCAACATGGTTAAAAACATGTGAAACTCGCCTAACGTCGTAAAGAAGGCGTTCTTGTTTTCCGGTTCCGGCGGCGGCGCAAAAAAACATAAAAAGCGATCCGTGTTCAAAAGCCCGCAGGGATCGCAGGGCAGAGGAAGAAAATGGGCATAGGCCTGAAAATCGTAACGGGATTTGTAAAGCAGGTCCGCCTCCATGAACCGCCGCCGGGGTGCGTTTTTTTCCATCCATTCCGTCAAGCCTTCGGGAGATAAAGGCGAGATTTTCCGGGCCGCCAGTCCGGTGACCGGAAAATCTCGCTTCATCGCTACGAATGTGGGATGCTCCGAATAACGCCAGGCCAGGCTTTTATCCTGAACGGAAAAAAGTTCTTCTTCCTTCAGATCGGGAATTTCAAACCGGAAAGGCGTGCAATATTCTTTTAGCCCCCAGCGCTGAAGGTGGCATTTATCCAAAAGAAGCCGAAGCAAAAATCGATTCGCCAAACGCCGTTTTTCCGCCGTCTTTTCCAAAACACCGGGGAGTAAAGGCAAGCAGGCTTCTTTCGCGTTTTTTTGGAAACATTCGATGCCCTTCCGCGTCAGGCAATACACTCCTTCTTCTCGATCGAGAAAACCCCGTTCGAAAAGCACATCTAGAGTAGCCGGATTTTCTCCGGCCAATTCAATCATGGGTTTCGTCCAACAGGAATTTTCGGAATCGAACAGAAGCAGTGCGCTTTCCATTTGCTTTACGACCTTTCAGGATTATTTCTCCAGTTCCATCAAAGAACCCGCGTCGTTCACCAGCGTTTTCCAGAGGCACCAGCAGGCCAGTACCATGATTATGGAGAAAGGCGCGGCGGCCACGATAGAAATGATCTGAAGGTTCTGTAAACCTCCCGTCAGCAAGAGGACCAGAGCCAAAAGAGCCTGTAAGATTCCCCACACGGTCATACGGACTTTCGGCGGGTTCATGTTTCCTTCCGACGAATACATGGACAGCACGAAAGTCGCCGAGTTGGCCGATGTGATGAAGAATGTTGAAATCAGGCACATCATGACAATCGACATAAAGCCTCCAAGAGGATAATATTTGTACATCTCGAAAATGCCGGTAGAAATGTCAGCCGCGACTGCCTTGCCGATTTCCGCGATGCCGCTGATTTCGATATGAAGTCCGCTCGTTCCGAATACGGCAAACCACACGAAACTGCCGAACGCGGGGACCAGCAGGACCCCGGCGACGAATTCCCGAACAGTGCGCCCCTGAGAAATACGGGCAATAAAGGAACCTACGAAGGGCGCCCAGGCAATCCACCAGGCCCAATAGTAGATCGTCCATCCGCTCATCCAGGATTTATACGGGCTGGCCCGGAACGGAATATCGAAACTTTCCTGAATCAGGTTGGCAAAATAATCGAAAACGCCCATTCCAAACGCCTTTAATATCGATAGGGTAGGCCCGATAAAAAACAGAGCGGCCAATAGAAAACATGCCAGAATCAGGTTAAGATTGGAGACGAATTTGATGCCTTTCTCGATGCCAGAGGCCGCCGTCCAGGTGTAGATCAATCCAAGGAGGAGAACTATTACGACCTGGTACGTCAGATCGCTGTTCAGCGTTATTTCTCCCAGGCTCAGAGAATAGTTCGGCAGGTTGAAAAAGTAATGCAGACCGCTGACGAGCTGTAGGACTCCGAGCCCCAGAGACGTTGCGATGCCCGCCGCCGTGGCGAAGATGGCCAGAATGTCGATGGCGCGGCCCAGGGGGCTGTCGGCGCCTTTCTCTCCCAGCCAGGGCAGAAACATACTGCTCATCAACCCGGGAGCTCCCTTGCGGAACTGAAAATACGCGAGGCTCAGGGCGACCACCGAATACCCTGCCCAAGGGTGCAGCCCCCAGTGGTAGAACGAAACCCGCATGGCGTCGCGCATGGCTTGTTCGCTGGAGGGAGCGGCGCCGAAAGGAGGGTTCATGTAATGAGTTATGGGCTCGCCGATACCGTAAAAAACCAGCCCAACGGCCATGCCTGCGGAAAAAAGCATGGCGAACCAGGAAATGTTGCCGAACTCGGGTTGAGATTCCGGCGACCCCAGTTTCAGTTTTCCGAATCGGGTAAAGGCCAAAAAAATGGGGAAGATGACATAAGAATTCATCGTTAACATATAACCCCAACTGTACCAATCGGTCAGGAACGAAAAAATACTCTTTGCCGCGGCGGCGAAGGATGCGGGGGCAAAAAGCCCCCACGCCACGATTACCAGAGTGACGCCCATAGAAACGTAATAGACGAAATTTTTTCCTGATTTGCCGGATTCCATCGTGCCGCCTCCTCTTCAGATTTTTACGGGGAAGATCGTCTGCTCCGTGACGTTTGTTTCCAGTGCGTCGAGAGCCACGCCAACCCGATGGAGGCGAAGCGCCCATTCGTCTTTCGGTTGCAATTGGGGATTGCCCAACGGATAGGGGACGGACACGGTGGGGACCATGCGGTTACCGCCCACAGTTTTCGCGATGTTGGTGAGGTTGCACATCACGACGACGGTGATTCCTGTACGCTCGATTTCTTTTCCGATCGTTGTCCCGCAACGAGTACAAGTTCCTCAGGTCGCGGTAAGAAGCACGGATTGGACGTTGCGTTCATGTAGAACGGCGGCTATTTCCTTGCCCATTCTCGATGCTTCTCCCTGAGTCGTTCCCGTACCAACCGTGGCATAGAAGAACTCGTCAACCTCTCCCAGACGGCCTTCCTTTTGGTAATAGCGGATAGCGTCCAGGGGAACCACCACATTGGGGTTTTTGTCCGCCTGTTCAGGGTCGTAGCCCGCGTGAATGGTTTTGTATTCGGGGGCCGTGAACCGCTCCAGTTTGGAGATGTCGTATTTGCCCCATTTTGTAGCGGAAGCTGACTGGATTCGGTCAGGATTGTCCCGCGGCACAATCCCGCCTGACGT
>JAISWV010000397.1 GCA_031270755.1 Synergistaceae bacterium | reverse complement strand
TGCGATGAAGAGGACGAGTAGCTTTTAAAAAACGCACAGAGAGGCAGGTTCCAGGGGCTGAGAGTTCCTGCCGCGGGAAAGAAGCGAAGACCCCCTCCGAGCGGGCGTCGAGGCCGGATGTTGTTTTTCGAATCGGGATAAGATGCTGGGGAACCGCCCCTTACAGCGGTTTCGAGAGCCGCCCCCTCGGGGTGCGGAAATGGAGTGGAACCGCGATGATTTGCGCCCACGTCGTCTCCATGTTGTAGAGACGGTGTGGGTGTTTTTTTAATCGCGATTCGAAGGAGGCTGGTTGAGATGTTGAGGTTTGAGGGAAGTAACGGGAAATCGTGCGAATTTCAGGCGGGGCCGGTGAAGGCGTCCGCGGTGTTGTCCGAGCTGGGGCTTTTGAAGAAAGCCCTAGTAGCGAAAGTGAACGGCGAGCTGCTGGACCTGGACCGGGAAATTGTTGGGGACGAAGGGGCCTTAGAGGCCTCGGGCTCGGACGCGGCAAAGATCGAGCCCGTGCCCGCGTCTTCCGAAGAAGGGCTGGAGATCCTGCGTCACTCCACGGCGCACCTGATGGCGCAGGCGGTTGAAAAGCTGTATCCCGGCGCCAAGTTCGGCATAGGGCCTTGCATAAAGGACGGGTTTTACTACGACATCGACCTTCCGGCCGCTTTGACGGAACAGGACCTGCCGGCGCTCGAGGCGGAAATGCGCAAATTCGCGGGCGCTTCGCTGAAGGTGGAGAGAATCGACATGACGAGGGACGAAGCTCTCACCTTTTTCCAGGAGCGCGGCGACCGCTACAAGGTCGAGTTGATCTCGGACTTGGACGTCCCCGCCGTGTCTCTCTACAAACAGGGCGACTACGTGGACCTCTGCCGGGGACCTCACGTACCGGACACGTCCTGGCTCCGCAACTTCAAATTGCTCTCCCTGGCCGGCGCTTACTGGCGCGGAGACGAAAAGAACGTCATGCTGACCCGCGTCTATGGCACGGCTTTCGCCACGCCGGACGAGCTGAAAGAACACCTGAGACGCCTGGAGGAAGCGAAGCTGCGCGACCACCGCAAATTGGGCAAAGAACTGGATCTTTTCAGCCTGCACGACGAGGGGCAGGGGTTTCCGTTCTTCCATCCCAAAGGCATGGCCGTCATCAACACGCTGATGGATTTTTGGCTGCGCGAGCACATCAAACGCGGTTACGACGAAATACGCACGCCCCTCATTCTGGACCGCTCCCTTTGGCTCCAGTCCGGCCACTGGGATCACTACAAAGAAAACATGTACTTCACGGAGATCGACGAGAAGCCCTTTGCGATAAAGCCCATGAACTGCCCCGGCGGAATGCTGGTCTACAAGACCCAGATCCGCAGCTACCGCGACCTGCCGCTCCGCATGGCGGAAAGGGGCATCGTGCACCGCCACGAGCGCAGCGGCGCGTTGCACGGCCTGATGCGCGTGCGCTGCTTCACCCAAGACGACGCCCACCTGTACTGTATGCCCGACCAGGTCAAGCAGGAGGTCGTCGGGGTCATGGATCTGTGCCACTATATATATAAGGAAGTTTTTGGGTTCAACTACAGGGTGGAGCTCTCCACGCGGCCTGAAAACTCCATGGGCGAGGCCGAGCAATGGGAAGCGGCGGAGGCGGCGCTGAAGGAAGCTCTGGAATCTTCGGGGACGCCCTACCGTATCAACGAGGGCGACGGTGCCTTTTACGGCCCCAAGATCGATTTTCACCTGGAGGACTGTATCGGCAGGACGTGGCAGTGCGGCACCATCCAGCTCGACTTTCAAATGCCGGAGCGCTTCGACCTGACCTACGTGGGTTCCGACGGGAAAGAACACCGGCCCGTCATGCTCCATCGGACGGTCCTCGGCAGCATCGAGCGATTTTTCGGCATCCTGATCGAAAACTACGCGGGCGCGTTTCCGTTTTGGATTGCGCCGGTGCAGGTAAAGCTGATCCCCATAGCCGAAGCCCACGAGGAGTACGTCCGGGAACTGGCCGGCACGTTCAAGGGCTGGGGGCTGAGGGTGGAAACCGACAGCCGGGACGAAAAACTGGGCAAACGGATTCGGGACGCCCAGCTGCAAAAGGTTCCCTATATGATCGTCATCGGCGACAAAGAGGTGGAGTCGCGCGTCGTCGCGGTACGCGAGCGCGGCAAAGGAGACTTGGGCAGTATGACCCTGGACGCGTTCAAATCTCTTTTGGAAACGGAGTTCAATCCATTGAGAAAAGACTGATAAGAAAGAGGAAAAACTCAGGGGGCCCTAAGGCCCCCTCGATACTGCAAATTGAAGCTTCGGACCCTTTTATATAACTGGCAATGCGGCAAAATTTGAGGTGACACGCTGGGAAAAATGGAAAAAATGGGAAAAATGGAAAAAACGGAGAAAGAAAGGACAGGAAAGAAAACGTCGTACAGTTCTTTGTGGCTCCTTTTAGTGCTTCTCGCGCTGCTTGGCGGGATGCGTTTCCTGCTGCCCTGGGGCGTTTTACAGCCTACGGCGGAGCTCGTAGCCACGCCGGCCGCGCGGGCTCTTCCCTTCGAGGACGTGACCCTGACCACGTCGGACGACGTCAAGCTCCACGGCTGGTACGTCCCCGCCAAAGACACCCAAGGAGCCCGGGGCACGCTGCTCTTCTTCCACGGGAACGCGGGCAACATCTCCTGGCGCGTGGACTCCATCGAGGTCTTTCACAACCTGGGGTTGTCCGTTTTCATCATCGACTACAGAGGCTACGGGCAAAGCGGAGGCAGACGCTCGATCCCGGGGATGACCCTGGACGCTTTGGCCGCGTGGAAGTGGCTGACGGAGGAAAAAGGCGTGAGCCCCCAGGAGATCGTCGTGTTCGGGCGCTCCCTGGGAGGGGCTGTCGCCATGGACCTGATGCGTTACGTGAAGCCTCGCGCCCTGATACTGGAATCCACGTTTTCCTCCCTTCCCGACATGGTTCGGATCGACCTCTTGGCCCCCGTGGCGCGGCTCTTGGTCGGCGACGTGTGGAACTCCGCCCAGGTCGCCTCGACTCTGACCGTGCCCACGCTGTGCATTCACAGCCCCGACGACTGGACCGTCCCCTACCGATTGGGAAAACGCCTTTACGGTGCCGTGGCCAGCGAAAAAACCTTCGTAGAGATTCGAGGCAGCCACAACGAGGGCTTTTGGGACTCCTTCGACGTCTACCGCCCGGCGCTGGACGCCTTTTTGACGAAGCACTTCGGAAAGCAGTTGAAAGGGTCAAGGGGGATATGACCTGCGGTATGTGGCGTATAATGAATGGGTTTTGATTATCTTGAGAATTCTGGAACCTCCATGTAGGTCTTGTAGCCGATGGCCCATGTGGTAACGCTCATGACCACGCGAAGGCAACAAAATCAGCGTCAGTTTTTTGCGAGCCCTTTCCCGTTCTTCATTGACGGACCTCGATGACTATTGGCAGTTTCTTCAGTTCTTCCTTTGAGAGGTCCTTGTAGTTCATAAATAACGTATTATTTGTCATGATGATAGTTTAACACATTTG
>JAISWV010000258.1 GCA_031270755.1 Synergistaceae bacterium | reverse complement strand
AACGAAGGAATCGTGACCGATCTGTCTGTGGAAAATAACGTTATCTTAGCCTCTTACAAAAAACATTGCTCCGCCGCTCTTTTTTTGCACAGAAAAAAAATCACTGAAACTGCGCAACGGGCAATCCAAAATTTCAATATTAAAGCGAAAGACGAGAGACAGCCAATTCGCTACCTTTCCGGCGGAAACCAGCAAAAAGTAGTTTTAGCCAAATGGCTTGAGACAAAACCTTCCGTCCTCATTCTCAACGAACCGACACGAGGTGTGGACGTAGGGGCAAAAGCGGAAATCTACGCGCAGATCGACAAACTGGCCGCCGAAGGAATAGGCATCCTTTTTATCAGTTCAGAAGTCCCTGAAATTGTTGGAATGGCCGATCGGGTTCTGGTGGTCAACAAAGGACGCATTGCCGCCGAGATCCCCGCAGATCGATGTTCTCAGGAACACCTTCTGGCGTGCGCCTCCGGAAAGGACGGTCAACCTTCATGAATGCGCAAATACACCAATTGAAGGCGCGTTTTCTAAGGCAAGAATACATCGTCACGCTTTTCACTATTATGGTCGTTTTTGTTTTTTCCGTGCTGCCTGGAAGCAATTTTTACTCTTTGCCCAATTTTCGGATCATCCTTTCTCAGGCCGCAATCAACGGGATATGCGTAATCGGTCTTACTTTATGCCTCATCATGGGAGGTATCGATTTTTCAATGGGCGCCGTTTTAGCCGTGTGTGCGTGCTTTTCGGGGATTTTGGTCAATCGCGGGGTTCCGGTTTTCGCCGTCCTTGCGGCCAGCGTTTTGACCGGAATGCTTTGCGGCGCAGCCAACGGCTTCTTGATAGCTTACCTGCGCATCGCCCCGATTATCGCCACCCTCGCGAGCATGTACGTTCTTCGCGGCCTGTGCGCAATCGCTACCGGAGGTGTTTGGATATCCGACTTTCCTGAAACGTTCAAATGGCCGGGACAAAGCACTTACGGAGGAATTCCCATGCACTTTGTCCTGTGGCTCGTGTTGGCGTTTGCAGTACAATTTACTCTGAATAATTTTAACATCGGAAGAAAATTCTACGCCGCCGGAGGAAACCCGGAGTCCGCTCGCCTTTTCGGTATCGATTACGCCGCTTACCGACTGAGCGCTTACGCCGCCAGCGGCGCTTTAATCGGCTTGAGCGGCACGATCTACGCTTCGATGGTAGGTACGGTCAGTGCCGACACGACAGGACTCAACACCAGCGGCGATCTTTTAGCGGCTGCGTTGATCGGAGGAGTCCATATCAACGGAGGAAAAGGCAACGTTTTTGGAGCGGGCATCGGTGTTTTGTTGATGCGAATCATACGGAACGGATTGATAATATCCAAAATTTCGGAGCATTGGGCGGACGCAGTCACGGGAGCGATTATCGTTTTGGCTCTGGTCTTGTCTTCTTTGGAGAAATTTTCCCAGAGAGAACAGGGTGGATAAATGATGAAAAAATCGCCCTTCAAATTTCCTTTCAATGAAAAAACCCGGGTTACCTGGGTTCTGTTGGCACTCTTGGTGGGAATGGTTCTCGTTTTCTCTTGGACGAGCGAGAGTTTCCTTTCCAGGCGCAACTTCCTAAACATTATGCGGCAAACGGCGGAGACGGGCATGATCGTGATCACGGTCGCTTTTTTGGTACTGTCACGAGATATCGACATCTCTATGGGGTCGGCCTTGGGTTTTTGCTGTATCGTGCTGGGGTTGATGCTAAAAAGCGGTGTCGATATGTATCAGGCCGGTTTTTTGACGATTCTGACCGGAGCGGTGATGGGAGCTTTCAGCGGTTTTTTGGTGGCCGGGCTCAAGTTGCAGGGTATGGTGGCTTCCGCCGGACTTTTGATTTTGCTCAGGGGATTGTGCTATGTGCTCACCAAAGGATACCCGGTCAGTGGTTTTTCAGACGAATTTTTGGCATTGGGTCGTCTGCGGTTCTGGAATGTCCTTCCGTTGTCATTTACCGCCCTGATCGTCATTGTTGTCATTGCCCATATCATTATGGAAAAAACCAACATCGGGCTGCAAATTACGGTTTTAGGCGCAAACAGGACAACAGCGAAATTTTCCGGCATTGGAGTGGACAGAATTAAATTTCTCCTCTTCACCGCCAATGGGATGATGATCGGATTCGCAAGTTTCTTTCTGCTTTCCCGCATGGCAAGCGCCGAAGCGACGACAGGTCAAGGTTACGATCTGGACATACTGGCCTCCTGCCTCTTGGGCGGTTTGAGTTTGAGCGGCAGCAAAGGGAACATTCTTTCCGTTTTCCTGGGATTGATGAATATCGGAATTATGAGAAACGGTTTCAATCAGCTTGCTATTCCCGCTATTTATCAGGACATCGTACTGGGGGTGGTGATAGCGCTCAACGCAGCCAACTGGGTCAGAGCGAGAAGAGAGTGAAAGGGATATTCGCAGCCGTTCGAGTTTGTGTCTTGTTTTCACTATTTCAAGCGAGGAGGAAAAATTATGAAGCGTAAAATGATGGGATGGATATTTGTGTCGATGTTTTTCTGCATCGTGGGAAGCGCTGTGAGAAGCGAAGGAGGCGAGACTTATTTTTTATGCCCGAAAACCCTTGGCCCTGTTTATTGGACTTTGGCTGAACGCGGGGCCAAGGCTGCGGGTGAAGAATTAGGCGTCGAGGTCATTTTCAATGGCCCATCAGAAGCCAATTCTTCAAAACAAATCAATATGATTGAAGATATGCTGTCCAAGGGAATACAGGGCCTTGGCATTTCGCCCAATGACGCCCAGGCGATCAAACCCCTTATCGCCGACGCTATCGATGAAGGCGTGTCGGTCGTTACGTTTGATTCAGACGCTCCGGAATCGAAACGCGCCTACTATATTGGCCCCGCTTCCGATAAGCAGAACGGGAAAGACATGGCGGACTATATCGCGAAAAAAATAGGCTACAAAGGAGAGATCGCGTTCATGTGCGGGGGGTTGGCTGCGGAAAACCAAGTGGCAACAATGAATTCAGCCCGGGAAGAGTTGTCGAAATACCCCGATATTCAAGTGGTGGCTACTCTTCCTTCGAACAACGACATGCAAAAATCTTACGAAAACGCCACAACGCTGATCAAAACCTACCCCGACCTGAAAGGGATTCTGGGGTTTACCGGAGGGCAGCCTCCTGCGGCGGCGGAGGTCATCGAACAAGCCATTGCCGCCGGCGAACTGAAAAAAGGCCAAATTGTGGTTACCGGTGTAGGATTTCCCAGCAACTGCCGGAAATATATCAAAAACGGGACACTGGAACTCATCTTTTCGTGGGAATCGGAAAAGTTGGGGTACACGAGTGTTTATGTCCTCAACAAACTGAGGAACAAACAGCCGGTTGAGGACGGTTTCACCTTGCCG
This sequence comes from Synergistaceae bacterium, assembly GCA_031270755.1. Classification (GTDB taxonomy): domain Bacteria; phylum Synergistota; class Synergistia; order Synergistales; family Aminobacteriaceae; genus JAISLU01. Next base: position 4,159 of record JAISWV010000258.1, on the reverse strand, counting down.
AAGATCGGGAAGCTGAACGTGGAAGGCACCAGCATCTGGACAGGAATGACGCTCGTCACCGCAGAGAACGTAGACAGTTTTGATTTTTGATTTTTTGATTACACCCGTAGAAAGAGGCCTTCTTATGATTGTCACCCCGATAGATATCGGTAAAATGGATTTCTCCCCCTTTGGAGAACATCGCCGCCTGATCGAAGCCCGCGACGTTTTCAAGACGGATTTCTACACTTGTTATGTGGATTTTACACGTTTTCTGTCTGGAGATTGGATGATCGGCTACGTCGAGTCGGGGTTACTCCCAGAATACTGCGTCAAGATGGAAAAACACAAAAGGGACCAGTCGCTGATGATATGCGGCGACTTTCCCATGATTTTGCCGCTGGCTCCCGCGGGAAACCCTTCCGATCTGGACGAGGCGCCTCAGGCGGATAAAGTCTCCGCCGCGATACTCTATCCTGGCGACGTCGCGCTTCTCAACCCGGGAGTCTGGCACGACGCTTGTTATGGCCTCGAAAACGGGGTGAGATACTATTTTCTATCGAAAGTCCACGACACAGATATCGTGGTAAAAACGTTAGCTCCAGGGCCTGTCCGAATAAGGCGGTAAAGCGTCATAATTTCATAACTGGGGCCAGGGTAGAATTGTGCACTGGCCCCAGTTTATAGGGCCCCTGGCAAAATATACCGGCCGCGCACAACGTGCTCCAACAAAACTATGCGCTCCATGTTTTAAAAGATATCCTGCACACGCCCACTTTCAAAACACCTACATTATGACGGCACGGATAAGTCCGCCGCTCATTTGAATAAATTCAATGGCGATAGTAATAATTCACATTATGTAACTTTTTTAACTTTTCCCTTAGTACATGAAGTTCATAAATTTTACATTAATTTTTTCATAAGGTTGTATTTCTCATTTCGGTAAAGCAATTATCATTCTTCTAATCGTTTTTTCCTCATTGCGCCAAAATTCTATTCCCCGTGCATATTCTTGTCAAAAGAGCCGCCATTTTCCCACTCTTCTTTGGGCGGTGCGGTATGTTTATATAGAGAAAGAAGGAGCAGTTTGGGGCAAGGGACACGCAAGCAAAAAACAAGGCTCTTTGATAATTGAAAGGAGGTTATTGCAAAGGTTCGAGTAAAAAGCTTTCATATTTCGCATCTGCGAAAAAGTGGCTGGGCGGCATTGCTGTCGAAGACCGTATCCATTATTACAGGACAATCGAATTTCAGGAGGGTAAAAATGTGGAAAAAAATTGTGGCTGTGTTTTTGTTGTTGGGTTTAGCCGGGGCAATATCTCCCTCTTATAGGGCTTGGGCCGAACCCGAGGCCAATAATGTCGCGGCGGTGAACGCTCTTACCTATGCAGGGATGCGCATGGTACGGGCAAAAGATAAGTTGATGATTCACTACGTCTTTGATAATTTTATGAAAAACACGAAATTGCACGATCTAGCTTCTCAGCCTTCTTTGGTGGCCGTCGTCGGGAAGGTCTCGGATGTTTTGAGGGCAAAGGAGCCTTCCCCCGAGGATCGAAAGGAAATGCTGCGCATCGTCCGTTTGCAGGAACAACAAATTCTGGATGCGACGGACGCAACGTTTCAGTCATCTCCAACAGCTGGAGACGATCGAGTTTTATCTTTTGCTTGGGCGGATGCCTTCACGGCAATCGCAGGGTCCGAGTCTCCCTTTACGCGTTACGAACGTGTGGAGAAGCTGACGGAAGGCAAAACCCGCGACACCTTCGAGGCCATGAAATGCAATATCGGGAGAGAGGACGCAGCGGACCTGTTCGAAGCCAGAATGGCGCTGATGACGGAAGTTTGGCGTTACGTCGCCGACAAAAAAATCGAGAACACTTCTTATTTGAATGAAAGGCAAGTTCAACAGCTCTTTGACGCCATCGACGAGCCCGAACCTGAAAAAGCGCTGCGTCGTTTCGAGGAAATGGATTCCGATCTTGTCTGGAAATATTTCGCTCCCTATTACTGGTATGCCGGGTCGGCCGCGGAATTGGCGGGAGATAAGGCCAAGGCGCTGGCATACTATGACAAGTTCCACCAGTATTGGCAGCCTATGTTCGATAAGGATTTTTATAAGGCCAACGTCCTGTTGAGGCAGGTGGACTTGTTGGGGAGCGATCTGGGAGACGACAGGCTTCGGGCTATGCTGACCCAGATTCGAGAAACCCTCCTCGACGACAGTGGGGTCCTCCTCAAGTTGTCCGGGCTTTACGCGGACCTCGGCGATGCGGACACGTCGCTGCATCTGCTGCAAAAGGCCTTCGACAACACCCAGCTCTACGAGGAATCCTTTCGGACCCTTTCCGAGACCGTCCGCATGATGAGGTCCTTATCCGTGTTCAAGATCCCCTTTAAGGTCGATATCGAGAAATTCAACCAATTTTTGAGCGAGTCCGTCAAAAAACTCGACGAAACCTACGGCTTCAGAGGAAATAAAATTCTCTTCAAGCGCGTCTCCGGTTCAATTCACGTTACAGGGCTGGGCGCGGAAATCGCGTTTCAAAACGGAGAATTTGTGGGATTGGTCAAAGCTCACATAGGACTTAACATTAATCATTTCCTCGCTACCGATGTCGACGACGGGGAATGTTTGATCCGAGTACGCCTTGTTCCCCGGGTCGATAAAGACTGGCAGATTAAAACGGGCGCTGTTTTCGAAGATTTGATCTGGCTGAAGAGACCCAACATCGACATTCTCGGCATCAATATTGGATTTGTCAACAACAGGCTTCGCAGTTCCGCGGTCACTTATGTACGTGACAATATCGGCATGTTGGACGAATTCATCTCGAAAAAGGTCGATTTGCGCGCGCAGCTGCAAAAGCTCTGGACCGACGCTTCCAAGCCGGTGGAGGTGAACGAGAAGACCTTCTTGAGCCTCTCGCCAAAAGCTTTCGCGGCGGAACCCTTGACCGTGGACAGCGGCGACATCGTTCTCCCGATGATGCTTCTGGCGGACAGCAAGCTGCAACCGTCTCCCGAACGGGAGCCCGTCTCTCCCGACATACTGCCCCCTCTGCTGACCACCCTGCCTGACGTTCGAGGCGTAAAGATCCGAGTCTCACAGGTCATTCCTTATCAAATTTTCGAAGAGCAGCTCCGGGGTCAATCCTTCGACGTTGGTGGGACACTTGCCGTTGTAAAGACGATCTCGATCTCCAAGGCAGCTGACGGGGGTCTGTCGTTCAAGTTGGGATTGCTTCCCGAGGGAGGGGAAAAAGTGGATTGTCAGGCCCTTGCCCGTCCGGTGTGGGGTACGGAATACTCGACGCTCCGCTTGGATGCCGTGGAAGAAAGCGATGCCGTCGTCAATACATCCCAGTCGCTTCTTTTGAAATCTTTGTATGGATATTTGGAGAAACAAGAGTTCGACCTCGAGGCCGAGACCGCAAAAGATATCGGCGCTCTCAACGAGAAGCTCGGCAATCTCGAACTGAGAACCGACGTTCGTCTGGCGGGGCAGATTGCGCGGGTCGACGTCTACGCGGGAACGATAGAAGAGAAGGGAATCCGGCTCGATTCCACCGTCCTCGGGACAGCGGACCTGATCTACACGCCTGCGCTTTTTGCAAAATAGGCGCCTAATGTGATTATTGCGGAGAAAAGTTCAAAGGGGAGGTTATTGCTGCTTGTTGTTGCGCTGATAACGGCATTTGTAATTTACTGCGTGGTTGAAGCCTATCAAATTGAAAAATTGAGGCGAGAAATTATCGAAAGAGGGCGAGAACTTGAGAATAAGTTAGATAATATGGATATTAAAAAACGCCCTCGGCTCCAGCAACAAAAAATGAAGGTCAATATCGTTTCCGTTCCGAGGACGGCGGACCTACGTCTTTTGCAAAAGAGGATGATTCCACCGGCGGCAGCTTTGTAACCCATGCCGAGTCAAGGCAGGTGTTTCGTCATAGGGGGTTTGGGCCAGTTCGGCCGGTTCCGGCAAACGGGCTCTGTCCTCCTGAGTTTGAACGTTTATGCGGCTTTCTCGTTTGTAAGTCATTCTCATATTTCAAACGGAAAGCCGCTCTTCTTGACAATTTGGTATTAGACTGGCATTATTCTAAAGTGTAACATTGCTTACACTGCCGAGAAAAGAGGCTTATATGATGAGCGAAGAAAAAACTTACGAAGAGGC
>JAISWV010000240.1 GCA_031270755.1 Synergistaceae bacterium | reverse complement strand
ACGATCAACAGGGCCATCTCGTCCTACGCCTCCGAAATATGGCAGAGGGGCTTGTCCGGCGAAGTCTCCACGGTTTTGGGGTGCTACGTGAACGCCGCGGGGGACCTGGAGCGGGTGGGGGACCATTTCGAGAACTTGACGGAGCTCAGCGAAACTCGCCTGGACGACGGCAGGCATTTTTCGGACCAGGCCGCCGAAGAATTTTGGACCATGTTCGGCACCGTCGAGAAAGCCCTCGACTACGCCCTGGACTCCCTCAAACACGAGGACCTGAAGAAGGCGGATTACGTCATCAAAGAGCTGGAAATGCGGATCGACGCCCAGGAAAAGCAGTACCGCAAAAACCACGTCGAGCGTTTGAACCGAGGCGAGTGCGACCCTGAAAAAGGCGTGTCGTTCATCGACATTCTCAGCAACCTGGAGCGAATCGGCGACCACAGCCACAATATCGCCTTTTTCACCCACGACATCGTCGCCCTGTCCCGGCAGGCTTATACGGAAAGCTAGAGTGCGCGGCAAGACGTCGAAATTCTTCTTGCTTTTGGCCGCCGCCCTTTTGCTGGGCGCCTTTTTTCTCGTTCCTCTGCCCTTGGGCATGGTGGAGAGCTGGAACGTTTCTCCCGCTCTTTACGACTCCAAAGGAACGCTTTTCCATGTGAGGCTCTCTGTGGACGGAGAGTGGTCGCTGCCGGTCCCCCTCTCGGAGATGGGCAAGTGGCTGCCCGCCGTCGCCGTCGGAGTGGAAGACCGTCGCTTCTACAGCCACAGGGGAGTGGACCCTCTGGCTCTTCTGCGTGCTCTTTGGCAGAACGCGACCGCCCGCCGGGCGGTCTCCGGCGCCTCTACGATAACGAGCCAGGTGGTTCGTCTTTCGATATCCGAGCGCGAGTTCAGAGGCAGACGGCGCGGGATCGCGCTCAAGGCGCGGGAGTTCTGTCAGGCCCTGAAGCTGGAGCGCGTCATGGGCAAGGACAAAATTCTGGAGACCTATCTCAACCGCGCGCCCTTCGGAGGCAACATCCGAGGAGTGCAGGCGGCGTCCCTGATCTACTTCGGCAAGCCCGCGTCGAAACTGTCACCGGGGGAATCGTGCCTTTTGATCGGCATGTTGAAGGGGCCGTCTCTTTACCGGCCGGACAGGCATCCCGAGGCGGCGCGGCAGCGCAGGGACTTCGTCATCCGCCTTTTGGAGAAAAAGGGCGTCTTTGCCGGCGGTGAGGCCAGGCTGGCCCTGATGGAGGACCTTCCCTCCCTCTGGATTCACCCGCCCCTGCGCGCCTTTCACTTCGCCGAAATGGTGCTGGACGCGGAGCCCTCTCCATTGGCACGAATCGAAACGACCTTGAATCTCGAGTTCCAGACGAAGCTGGAGGCGATTTTGGACCGGGCCGCCGCGACCCTGCCCGACGCCGTGACGGTGGCCGCAGGGGTAGTGGACAACCGGACCGGAGGCCTGGCCGCCTGGGTGGGCAACGCCCGTTTCGGCAAGGCAAGCCGGAGCGCGTGGGTGGACTGCGGCCTCGCGCCCCGCTCCCCCGGGTCCGCGCTGAAGCCCTTTGCGTACCTGGCGGCCTTCGACAGGGGCATTTTGACCCCTGGTTCCCTGTTGGCGGATTCCCCTTTGGCTTTTTCGGGGCGGGCCCCGCGCAACTTCGACCTGACCTACAGAGGAGCGGTCAGCGCCCGGGTGGCGCTCTCAGACTCTCTCAACGCTCCGGCTGTCCGCGTTTTGCGCATGACGGGCCCGGAAAACGTGCTGCAGTTGATGAGAGGATTCGGCCTCGAACTGAACGAGCCCGCTTCCCATTTCGGGGATTCCCTCATCCTGGGAGGCTGTGAGGTCACCGTCTTTCAGGCGCTCTCGGCCTACTCCGCTTTGGCCGGCGGAGGTATCCACCATCGAGTGGCTTTATTGAAAAAGGACCGGAAAAAAAACGAAGGCGATGGCGTGCGCCTGACCTCCGCTGCGGCGGCGTGGATGGTGACCGACATCCTGGACGATAAAGGGAGGCTCTCGGCCTTTACACGAGAGACCTTGGGCAGCGATTGGCACGTCGCTTTCAAAACGGGGACGTCCTACGGCCTGCGCGACGCCTGGACGGCCGCCTGGACTCCCGACGTCACCGTCGTGGTCTGGGTGGGAGACCCCAGAGGCGACTCCTGGCCCGGCCTAGTGGGAGCCCAGGTGGCGGCTCCCATCGCCCTTTCGGCCCTGCGAACGCTGTCTCCTCGGTCGCGCTGGTACGACCGACCCGAGGGCCTGGTGCTGCGTGAAGTCTGTGCCCTTTCCGGCCGCCCCCCCACCGCGGCCTGCCTTTCGACGCGCCTTGACTGGGCTATCGAGGGCGTGACCCAAGACATCCCCTGCGACATCCACGTCATCCGCAGAGGCAAAAGCGTTTTATCACTGCCGACGGAGTTGGTCGCGCAAAACTCGCTTTCCGCGGAGGGCTCCAAAGTCCGGAGGCGTCCCGACATCGTCATCTCCTCGCCCATCGCGGAAGCCACCTATTATCTGGCGCCTCTTGCCAAAGAACAAAAGATTCCCCTGCGCGTGGAGGGCGCCGTCGGGAAAGTTTGGTGGTACCTGAACGGCCATTACATCGGAAACTCTCCGCCCGACGAGACGTTCTTTTACAGCTTTTCGGACGGCCGCCACAAAGTCTCCGTCTCCGACAACGAGGGCCGCACCACGGCCACACATCTCACCGTCGTCTCGCCGGGAGCGAGGGAAAGAAACGAATTCCTTTCGTTGGAGTGATATAGCTGTTCCAATAATCCTAAAATGGAGAAATTTTTAACACTTCACTTCACTTCAATCTTTCAATTGCAGCTTAACCCTCATTTTAAGCCAATATTCTCGCAATGTCCTTGCCTGTCTCGGGCCTTTTCTTCTAAAAGATGTAGTGTTATATAACACTACATATTAGGATGCTCAAATGTCGTTTATCAGGACGCAAAACCTTAAGCGCGATGATGTCGGGGCAGTCATCCGCGGCTCGGCGGCAATCATTGTTTCAACATACGCTCCGGGCCAAAAGCACCACAGCAAGCAGTCGGTGCGCGAAAATCTC
>JAISWV010000231.1 GCA_031270755.1 Synergistaceae bacterium | reverse complement strand
CGTCCCCAGCCTCCAGCGGCCCAGCTCGCCCGTCCGAAGGCAGTTTCTCCCGTCTTTCCGGAATGCCTACCTGCCCGACGCAATGATTGTCCCGTCGGCGAGCGTCGTTCATGACCGAGCCGCCCTGGAGGTATTTCGGGGCTGTTCGCGGGGGTGCCGTTTTTGTCAGGCCGGAGCTACGAACCGTCCGGTGCGGGAGCGCGCCCCGGAAACCGTCGCCGACGGGATACTGAAGCTGGTGCGGCGGACCGGATGGAGCGAAGCGGGGCTTTTGTCCCTGGCCACCTGCGACTACTCCGCCCTGGACCGGGTAATCGAGACCTTGACTCCCCGGCTTCTGGAGGAGGGCGTTCACTTGAGCCTTCCCAGCCTGCGGATGGACGGCTTCTCCGTGGACCTCGCCGCGCGCCTCCAGAAGGTGCGGCGGGGCGGACTGACCTTCGCCCCGGAGGCCGGTACCCAGCGCCTGCGCGACGTCATCAACAAAGGAATCGACGAAGAATCTATCTTCACCTGCCTGAATCAGGCCTTTTCCAAGGGCTGGGACAGGATCAAACTTTATTTTATGATGGGGCTGCCGACGGAAACGGAAGAGGACCTGGACGGCATCGTCCGCTTGGCCCAATCCGCTCTTCGCCTGGCGCGCGGGTGCAAACGGAAGCGGGCTTCCATCGCCGTGTCTGTGGCCGGATTCGTTCCCAAGGCCCATACGCCCTTCCAGTGGGAAAGACAGAACACCATCGAGGAACTCAAAGAAAAAGGCCGCCGCCTCAAATCTCAAGTCAAAGACAGGGCCCTGTCCTTGAAGTATCACGAGCCGGAGCAGACCTTTCTGGAGGGAGTTTTGGCCCGGGGAGACCGGCGGGTGGCCGACGTCATCGAGCTGGCCTGGCGCGGCGGAGCCCGTTTCGACGGGTGGAGCGAGACCTTCGACTTGGGACGCTGGCTCGACGCCTTCGAACGGTGCGGATTGGACCCCGCACGTTACACGAGGGCCCGGGAGCGGGACGAGGCGCTGCCCTGGGACATGGTGGACGTGGGGGTCACGAAGGCCTTTCTGTGGCGCGAACGCTGCGCCGCCTACGACGCCCGGTTGACGCCCGACTGCCGCGCAGGCTGCGGAGCCTGCGGGATGAACTGTCCGCCGGTTCTGGAAGTGGCGGGGCTCTAAATTGGCCGTGCGAGCGCGTTTGATCTACGAAAAAAGAGGAGGGGCGTGTTTCGTCCCTCATGTGGCGCTGGTCGACCTTTTTTCCCGGGCCATCAGACGGGCGGGACTGCGGCCGTGTTCCACCGAGGGCTTTTCTCCTCACGCCAAGATGAGCTTCGGCCCGGAGCTGCCGGCGGGCGTTGTCGCTCTTTGGGAGCCCGTGGACATCTGGCTGAAAGAGGCCCCGGGGTCGGGAAAAAACCTTGCGGAAGAGTCGGCGCGGCTGGTGTTCCTGTTGAACGAGCAGATGCCCCAGGGCTTTCGCGTCAAAAAATGTGTTTTCCCGGCCGAAGGAACGCCGGCCTTGGGAAAAGAATGCAAGGCGGCCCAGTATAGGGTCTGGCCGCGAAACTCTCGGACTATGGAAAAGACGGGGAAAATGGAAAAAGCGGGGAAAACGGAAGCACTGGAAGAACTTGCGGCACGGGCGAGGAGCTATTTTGGCGAAGACGTGCATCTGATCGAGACCGGAGCTGACGAAGGGTTCCCTTCCTGGATTTCCCTCGTTTTGGCGAATCCGGCGAAAAACGGTATTGGAGGCTGGGTGAAAGTTCTCATTGCGGAAGGGCTCGCCGCCGGATGGCAGGACTTTTGCCTCGCCCGAACGGCGTTGGGCCGCTGGAACGGGGTACGAGTAGAACCTCTGACGGAGGAGGGTGCCGAGTGTCTTCAGATCGCATGTCTTCAGATCGAATGCCGACAGACAGAAAAATAATCGCCGATACCCTGGAAAACGAGGAAACGCGGGTCGCGATCCTGGAAAACGGCCAATTGACGGAGATCTTCATAGAGCGCATGTGGGATCACCAAAAGGCGGGGGAAATTTACAAAGCTCGGGTCGAGAGCGTTCTTCCCGGCATCAACGCCGCCTTCGTGAGCATAGGAGACGGACGCAACGCTTTTTTGTACCTGAACGACGCCAAGGGGATCGAGGTGGCACCCAATCGGGAGCTGGTGGTGCAGGTGACGAAAACCGCCCGGAAGAACAAAGGCGCCCGGGTCACGCCGCGGCTTTCTCTGCCGGGACGCTATCTCGTCTTGATCCCCCACGGTGAGGAGGCCGGGGTCTCCCGCCGCATCTCCAACGATGAAGAGCGCAAGCGCCTGCGCCACTTTGCCAAGGAACTCCGGGGCGAGGACTTCGGAATCATCGTTCGCACGGCCGCCGAGGGCGTGGAAGAAGAGGCCCTGATGCAGGATGTGGAGTCCCTTCTGGCCCTGTGGCGGGAGATCGAATACAACGCGTCCCGGCAGTCCGCGCCGTGCCTTCTGTACAAGGACATGGGTCTTCTGGGCAGGGTGCTGAGAGACGAAGTTCGCGGCGACATCGACGAGATCCTGGTGGACGGAGAGGACGAGTACCAGCACGTCAAACGCTTCGTTTCCATGCTTTACAAATCCACGCTTTGCGAAGAGGGCCCCGAGGTCTCTCTTTATCGCGGGGTCGTGCCCATTTTCGAGTACTACGGCGTGGAGCACGAAATTGAGCAGGCGCTGGAGAGAAAGGTCTGGCTGCGCTCGGGGGCCTACCTGGTCATCGAGCACACGGAGGCACTGACGGTCGTCGACGTCAACACGGGCAAGTACGTGGGCAGCATGGACATGCGCCACACCGTTCTCGACACGAACCTGGAGGCCGCGGAAGAGGTCGCCCGCCAGCTGCGCCTGCGCGCCATAGGCGGCATCGTCGTCATCGACTTCATCGACATGGAGTTCGAAGAGGACCGCCACACCCTCTTGGCGCGGTTGGAGGAGGTCTTTCAGTCGGACCGCCTGCGCGCCCGGGTCTTCAGCATGACGCAGCTGGGTTTGGTGGAAATGACGCGCAAGCGGGGACGGCCGGATCTGAAGTCCGTCTTGACGCGAGGCTGTCCTTTTTGCAGCGACAACGGCTGGGTGCTGCGGGAGGACACCATTGCCATGTCGATGAAGCGCTTTCTTCGCAAAGTTGGGTACGCCAACAAGTCAGAGGCCATCCTTTTGCAGGCCAACGCGGCGGTGGCCCAGTACGTGCGCGACACCTACCTTCCTTTTTGGGAGGAGGAGCTGGGCCGCAAGATTTTGATCGTGGGAGCCCCCGAGTTCGCCTGGAGCAAATTCCGTGTCGAGGCCCAAGGGACCTGCGAGTTCATCGAGCGGCGCGCGAAGCAGATGGAACGACGGGAGAGCGCGACAGTTGTCCATAGAGTATCTTCGTCTCAAGGGCTTTAAGAGCTTCGGCACGAGCTGCGAATTTTTTTTCTCCGAGGGCCTGACGGCCATCGTGGGCCCCAACGGCAGCGGTAAAAGCAATATTTTGGACGCCCTGCGCTGGGTGTTGGGGGAAGGCGCTCCGGGGACGCTGCGCATCATGCGCCAGAGCGACCTGATCTTCCAGGGAAGCGCCTCCATGGATCCCGCGAAAGAGGCCGAGGTCATTTTGAAGCTGAAACAAAAAGGGACCGGCGAGCCGACGCCTCTTGCGCCTGAGCCTCTCCCGGCTTCAGCCTCGGCCTCGACAACCTCTACCTCTACCCTCCGCCGGCAGTACACGGTGGAAAGCGGGTCCGTCTTGCAGGTGGATGGAACGAAAATCAGGCTGCAGGATTTGGCGGACTTCAAGGCCCGCTTCATGCTGGAAGGGGACAGTTTTGCCTTCATCGGCCAAGGAGAGGTCTCCGAGGCCATCCACCAGCGGCCTATGGAGCGCCGCCGCCACCTGGAGCTGCTTTTCGGCATCGACCGCTACAGGAAGCGGCGGGAGGAGACCTACCTCAAGCTGGAGTCGGCCATGACCGAACTGCAGCGCATCAACACATTGCTCGCGGATCTTGCGGCCCGGCGGGAGGAAATCGCGCCCGAGGTGGCCGTGGCCGTGGAGGCAAAAGGGATCATCGACAATTTGGAAAACATCCGGCGGGATTTTTATTTTTCCCATCGCTTTTCCTTGGAGAAAAAAGAGCAGGACTATCGCAGCCAGCTTCAGCTGACGGCGGAGAATAAAGACCTGGCCGGCCGGTGGAAGGCCCTGTGGTTTTCGGCCGTCTCCAAAACGGAAGAAAAACTGCGCAGCGAAGGATTCGACGAGCAGGCCTTCCTGGCCAAGGAGCGCGAGCTGGTCCTTCGGAAGGAGTCGTTGCGGCGTCAGTCTTTTTCCGCGGCGACTCGGGTTAAAGGGATTCTTTCGAACCGGCGCGACGGAGACGCCGAATTGGAGCGCGTTTCCGCCTCTTTGAGCTCCGTGAAGAGCGAGATGGAAAAGATGCGGAACCAAGAAGCGACCCTCCAGGGAGAACTGGAGGAAAAACGCGCCGCCCTCGAAGACGCCCTGCGCCGCATGGAAGAAAGCCGGTCTACCGCCGAGAGGGAGCGCATGAGGCGACAGGAGCTTCAAGACGAATACGCCGACAAAACCCTGTCGCGCTCCAAGCTGGAGGCCCGGCTCAAGGCGCTTTCCCTGTCACAGGAGCGCTCCGGGCAGGACTTTTTGCGTCTGGAAGAAGAGCGCACCGCCCTGGCCGCCACGGTGGAGAAGCTCGAATCGGAGAGCGCCGCCGTGGAAAAACACCACGAAAAGCTCTCCTTGGAGCACTCCGACATCTACACTCTCTGTCAGAAGCACGCCGCCAATCTGCAGCATTTGAAACGGGAGCTGGTGACCCAGGAAGCGGAGCTGGACGCCATCAAAGAGAACACAGAGGCCTCCATCTACCCGGAGCCCACGCTCTTGCTGCTCTCGGCCTCGCGGCTGGGGAAAATGACGTCCAAGCCGGAGGTGGTGGCGGAGGCGTTTTCCTGCCCGGCCGAGGTGGCCCCCGCCCTGGAAGCCTATCTGGGGGGACGCCAGTTTTGGCTTTTGGTGCATACCTTCGACGAGGCCCAGGAGGGCATCGAGCTTCTGAAACAGCGCCGGGCCGGCCGAGTGACGTATTTGCCCCTGGAGCGCTGCCGGCCCCGCTTCCCGGACACCCGCTATCGGCTCCCCCTCTCCGGCGTGGTGGGGTGGGGCATCGAACTGATCACCCCCCGGGCCCCCTGGGAGCCAGCGCTGCAGCATCTGATGGGAGACCTGCTGGTGGTGAAAGACTACGCTCTGGGCAGCGGCATGGTCAAGAGCGGCGCCAAGTTTCCCATCGTGACCGTCGAGGGAGAGGTCTTTTCTCCGGCAGGGACGGTCAGCGGCGGTCGGACCCGGCAGAGCGGCGGAGCCATCAGCCACAATCAGAGGGTGACGGAGCTCTCCGTCCACATCGACGCCCTGAAGCGGAAGATCAAAGGCGTGGAGTCGGAACTTGCTCGGGCAGAAAAAGAAGAGCAGGCGGCATCTCAAGAAAGGGACAAGCTGGGGGCGGCCCTGAACCAAATCCGCGGCGACCTGGCCGCGTCGCGGCAGACCCTTGCGGCCGTCCTCAGCGAAATCGAGCGCCTCGGCGGGGAAAAATCCTCGGCGGAGTCGGAGCTGCAAGCCGGCAGCGAAGAGCTGTCGAGGCTGGACGTGAGAATTGCCGAGCTGGAAGCGCAAATTGCCGAACTCAGGGATCCGTCGGACCCTGGAGGGGACACCCCCTCTTCTTCTCTCCGGGGGGAAATGGAGCTGATCGAGGAACGGCTGCGAGGCACGGCGAACGTACTGGCGCGGGTTCAACGGGAACACGGCGACCTGGAGGACCGGATGGCCTCCGTGGCCGCGGAACTGGAGGCCGGGCGGTCGGAGGAAAAAAGCCTGAAAGAGCAGCTTTCTCAGTTGGGGAAAGAGCAGTACGCGATCTGGCAGGAGGTCCGGGAAATCCGCAGGACCTTGGAAGAGGAGCGCGACAAGGCCCGCAAGGTCCACGACCGCTTGCAGCGCCTTCGGGCCCGCGGGCAGAAGGCGGAGAGCAACCTGACGGCACTGGTGGCGGAGGCTGCCGCTCTCAGCGAACGCATCTCCTCCACGCGCGCGGAGATCGAGCAATTGCAGGAGCTGTGGGACGAAAAATACCCCTACGACGTTCACGAGGCCTCTCGGACGGAGGGAGGCCGGGACCTGGTGACGAGCATGCGCCGGTTGGAGCGGGAACTGAAGGCTCTGGGCAGCTACAACCTGGGGGCCTTGTCCGAGGACGAGTCCTTGACCGAGCGCATCGACTACTTGACCGAGCAATTGGAGGACGTGCGGGGAGGGGTCGAGGAGCTCAAAACATTGATCGACGAGACGGACTCCCAGGTGGAAACCCTTTTTACCCAGGCCATGACCGACATCGACGACCGTTTCAACTCCCTTTTCCAGCGCCTTTTCGCCGGCGGCGAGGCCCGCCTGACCCTGCAGGAGGAGGGGGCGATATGGGACAAGGGCGTCGAGATCTACGCCCGCCCGCCGGGAAAGAGACTGCAGAACATCTCCCAGCTCTCGGGAGGAGAACAGTCTTTGACGGCTATCGCCCATCTTTTCGCCGCACTGGAGGTGGCCCGCATGCCCTTGGCGGTGCTGGACGAGGTAGACGCGGCCCTGGACGAGTACAACCTGATCCGCTTCGCCGACCTGGCGAAGGAGTACTCCCATAGGCTGCAGCTGCTGGTCATGACCCACCGGCGGACCACCATGGAGCGGGCGGACCTGATCTACGGCGTGACGATGGTGGAGCCCGGCCTTTCCAAAATCGTTGCCATCGACGTGGAGAATTATAAATGACAGAACTGCAAATGAGCGAAGCCGCCGGCTCTGTGACCCGGGACGAGATCCTCTACGGCAGGCTGAAACTGTGGCAGCCTGAAGAAGGGCCCCGGGTGAACATGGACACGGTGCTGTTGGCCGCCTACGTTCGCTTGCGGTCCCGGACCGAGTCGTTTTTCGTCGAGCTGGGAAGCGCGACCGGGGCGGTTTCTCTGATGCTGGCCCTGCGCTTTCCCGAAAGATTTCGGATACTGGGTCTGGAGATCCAGCCGGAACTGGAGGCCTTGGCCCAGCGCAACCGCCTGGAGAACGACCTCGGCAGGTCGGTTTTTTTTCAATGCATGGACCTGCGGGAACATCGATCCCTGGCCGCGGGGGCCTTCGATGGACTGGTCGTCAACCCTCCTTACGAGGAGGAGGGAAAGGGGAGAAAGAGCCCCCTGGAGTCGGTGTCCATTGCCCGTCAGGGAAGCCGCTGCACCTTGAAGGACGTTTTCGAGGCAGCTTCCTGGCTTTTGAAGCACAGAGGGCGGTTCTTCGCCGTCTTTCGCGCCGACAGGACGGCCGAGTTCTTGGCCTCCATGACCGGCGGAGGGATCGAGCCCAAGCGGTTGAGGTTCGTGTACCCTCGGGCCGGGGAGAGGGCGAAGCTTTTTCTGGTGGAGGGCCTGAAGGGAGGGGGCTCGGGCTCCATCGTGGAGCCGCCTCTTTTTGTCTACGACGCTGGCGGGTACACGCCCGAGCTGCTGAAAGCCTACGAACTGGAGGGATTGCCGTGGAATCCATGACCCGAGAGCCGCTGACCCGAGAGTCGCAGACCCGAAAGCCGCTGACCCGAGGTTCACTGACTGCAGGGTCGTTGACCCTCGTCCCCACGCCTGTCGGAAATCTGGAGGACATCACCTTGAGGGCGCTGCGGGTTCTGAAGGAGGCGGACGTGATCGCCTGCGAGGACACGCGCACCTCCGGGACACTGCTGAGGCGTTACGAAATAGCGAAGCCTCTGGTGTCGCTCCACCTCCACAACGAGAAAGAACGTTCAGGCCGTCTGCTGGCGCTTCTGGCGGAGGGGAAAAACGTGGCGGTGATCAGCGACGCCGGTACCCCGGGCATCAGCGACCCCGGCTGGCTCCTTTTTCGGGACGCCCTGGCCGCGGGGCACCGGGTGGATGTTCTGCCCGGCCCCTCCGCTTTGCTTCCCGCCGTCATTTTATCGGGCTTTCCGCCCCATCCTTTTTTGTTTTACGGCTTTCCCCCCGAAAAACCGGGGCAGCGGCAAAAGCTTTTTTCCTCCCTGGAGCGTCAGCCTCACACTATGGTTTTCTACGTGTCGCCCCACAAGGCAGGCCGCCAGATCGCCGAGATGATGGCCCTTTGGGGAGACCGGCGGGCGGCCTTGGTGCGCGAGATCAGCAAAATCTACCAGGAAGCGCTGCGGGGGCCCCTCTCCGAGCTGGCGGACCGCCTCGAACAGGGTTTGAAGGGCGAGATGGTTCTCGTGGTGGAAGGCGCGGAACTCCAAGCCCGCGACCGCGGAGAGGATGCCTGGAAAGAGCGGGCGGAACGGCTTTTGAACGAAGGCAACTCTGTCAAGAC
>JAISWV010000218.1 GCA_031270755.1 Synergistaceae bacterium | reverse complement strand
TCTGAGGATGAGCTCGCGCTTTCCGTGGGCCATTCGCTCACCACAGGATATCCGGGCTTTGTGCAAGATTCGCTTCATGTGATGGACTACGTCGTCCTTCCCTATTTTCATGGCCAGATAATAACCGGATTTCGGAACGTAAAAAGCCCCGCACCCTCCCCATACCCCTCGGACCCAAGCCCAGTTCGCCAGGGATGAGCCCGAATGGCAAAAGCCCGCATGGGCCATCGACGTGATTTCTTCATAAAGTTTTTGCGGCAGCACGAGATCGACGCGGCCCTTCTTATCCGAGGGCACGCGCATGGAGGCGGCGAGGTTCCATTCGTGCCGCCACCGCGAATTTCTCCAGAGTCTCAACAAGCGGCGCAACGCCCACAATCGAGAGCTGCCGAGAACGGCCACGCCTTTGTGCTCGTCGCTTTTGAAGGGCAGCGCGGCCAAAAGCCCCACAACCTCCGCCGAGTCGGTCTCCTCGTTTGCCTGGGGAAGGGACGACCATTCGTCCCAAAGTTCCGTCGCAATGGAGTGCATGACTCTTCAAACCCTATGCGCTATGTGCACGCATGGTCACGGGTTTTCTTCCAGATTGCGGCACAGGCGGAACAACATTTCGGCAAGCTTGAAGGCATTGTGCCGCAGGAGTTTCGCGTCCGTCACGTGGACCATGGGCAGCTCCAGAACCATACATCCCAGCTGTTCGATCTTTTCCTTTTGGTGTCTGTCCAAGTAGAGGGGTTGAGCTCCGTCCAGTTTGTAGATGGCCACAAGCTCGTCCGGGATGGGCTCGCTGTTGACGACAATATAGTCCGGCACCACGCCCAACGCGGCGGACACCCATTTCAGATGAGCCACGATGTCCATACCCTCGGTCTCCTCGGGCTGGGTCATCAGGTTGCAGATGTACGCCTTGGGGACAGGCGAGCCGCGGAGTTTTTCGGCAAACTCCGGCAGGAGCAAATTGGGGATGACGCTGGTGAAAAGACTTCCCGGTCCCAAAACGACGAGGTCGGCCTCTTCTACGGCCTGCTGCACCTCGGAAAGCGGCTTTGCTCCCACGGGCTCGAGCCATATGCCCTCCAGGTCGCGCCCGTGGCGGGAAATCTCCAGCTCGCCCCGCACCTTTTGCCCATCTTTCGTCACCCCCACCAAGGTGATCGCCTCGGTGGTCACGGGCAAGACCTTGCCGCGAATGGCGAGCAGGTGGTTCATTTGCTCGACGGCCAGGCGAAAGTCGCCGCACAGCTCCGAAACCGCGAGCAAGAGCAGATTCCCAAGGCTGTGCCCGGCCAGCTCCCCCCTGTCGAAGCGGAACTCCAGCAGCCGCTTCAGCGCGTTGTCGTTTTCGGCCAGAGCCACCATGCAGTTGCGCACGTCGCCGGGAGGCAGCACTCCCCACTCGGTTCGGAGCCGCCCCGAGCTTCCTCCTTCGTCCGTCACCGCTACGACGGCGGTGATGTTGCGGGTGTAGCCCTTCATTCCCTTCAAAAGCGTGGAAAGCCCCGTGCCTCCCCCCACCGCCACGACATTCGGCCCAACGGAAAGGCGGTGAGCGATGGCGTTTTTGAAGGGGTCTTTGGCCTTGGCGCGGGACGAGCGCAGCAGCCGAAGATCGAAAATCACGAGTAAAAAGAAAGCCGTGAACATCCCCACGACGAATCCCACCGCCCAATCCATCAAAACACCCGCCAGTTCGTCAAAACGCCTGCACTCTGGCGACGTCTCTGTGGTTGAGGGCAATACCCCCAGCCGTGTCCCGATAGCGCGCGAAGAGCCACTCCGCCAGGGCCACGGAGCGGTGCCGCCCGCCGGTGCAGCCGATGGCGACGTGGAGCTGCGCCTTGCCCGTATCCAGGTAGCGGGGAATGACGAAGTCCAAAAAACGGGTGCAGGCGTCCATGAACTCCCTGGTTTCCACGAAGGACTCCAGGTATTTTTTTACCGCCTCGTCCTTGCCCGAGAGGGATTTCAGCTCCGCGACGTAAAATGGGTTGGGGACGAAACGAACGTCGAAAACATAGTTGCAGTCCTGGGGGACGCCGTATTTGAACCCGAAGGAAGTCAGGAGCAGCGACACCCCCACCCCCGAGGCGTCGCTGAACTCGTCCAGCAGGCGCCTGCGGTTTTGCTGGGGGTCCATCAACGAGGTGTCAATCACCACGTCCGCGTCTTCCAAAATCGGCGTCAACAAAAGCCGTTCTCTCTGGATGCCTTCCCGTATCGAGAGGTTATCTCCCAAAGGATGGCGGCGGCGGGTTTGCTCGAAGCGGCTGAGCAGCACCTCGTCCGTGGCGTTCAAAAAGAGGACCCTCACGCTGGTGTAATTCTTCAAAAGAGAGAGGGCCGCGACGAAGTCGTCCAGCAGGCGCTCGCTCCGAATGTCGATGGTGGCCGCGATCCCCTTCTGCACGGCCGCTCTGTGATCCGACAAAAGATGAAACAACTGGGGCAGCAGCATCGGGGGAATATTGTCTATCGCGAAAAATCCCTGGTCCTCCAGGACCTTCAGCGTCGTCGTCTTGCCCGCGCCGGACATCCCCGTCACGATCACGCACTGCCGAACCGTCTCCACGTGTTTTTCCACTCCCCCGCACCTCCGCTCCGGCATTGCCGCACTGATTTTCATTATGAGGCTCGATGCGGCAAGAGGCAAGTGGCAAGAAAGTCAAAATAGCTCTTTATAAGCATAACGAAACTATGGAGTCGCCGTCGGCGATATTGAAAAAAAGTTCGCGCAAATCTCGGTGATTTCCAAGACTACGTCTTCGCTGCCCCCCAGAGACCCCCTTTAGGGATGATCGGTATCTGTCTATCCAAACCTTGCGGCTTTACTTGATCGCGAGTATCTCCTTCTCGCCAAGTCCCGTCAAATCGATAATATCGCTGACAGACATATTGCGGGCAAGCATTCTTTGTGCTATCTCGAAAGCTTTTTTCCCTTCCCCCTCTTCTCTGCCTTCCATTCTGCCTTCTTCTTTGTCGAGTTCTCTCTTGATCTGCATGCTGTATTCACGAAGCGGTATTGTTTGCATTTCGTAGACCTCCTTCAATTTCTGGCTTATCTTCGGGTCGCTCAACCGAAATATTCTTCTGGAAAACTCAAGAATAAGCAGCCTTTCTTTTCTGTCGTAATCCCGTTCGCCCGTCGTGTTCAAGATTTCCATGCCATATCCCGCCACGGCCGCGGGGGAAGGGCGAGCTTTGGGGTTATTATAGCGGTTCGCGGGGGACCTGCGCAAAAAAGAAGGCCCCCTAAACATGGTAGGGAGCCTGTGACTCAAATTCAGGGAGGCAGGATCGTTAATAGGGCCTCCCTGGTTTTTTGTGGTGTTGTCGCTCAGCGTTTTTTGCCGCGAAAGGCCAAGGGCGCCAGAAGCAGCAAGGCCAGGAACGAGCCGCCGGCGTCGCAGCCACCGCCGCCGGTGCGGACGTTGCTGACATCTTCGAGTTCGACGCCGTTCGCGAAGGTGTAGCGTACTGCTTCTTCATTGGCACCGGTTACGGTAAGGTTCGCCAAGAGTACACCTTTGTACCAGTCCGCTGTATGCCCCTCCTTTGGATCGAAGTCCAGATCCACGCGCAGGGAGCTCCCTTCCACATCCCAACCGTAGTCGGTCAGCGTGGCGTTGGGGGCGCTGACGACCGGCATGACGCTGGCCAGTTCGGCGTCTGTCAGTCTGCCGTCTCCATTTGCGTCGAAGTGCGCGATGAATTCCTTCGTCAGGGGGATGACGAGGCCGTAGGTGGTTCCGGCGCGGACCTTGCTCCAGGTCGATGGGGCACTCACATCGTCGCCTTTCGTGACCGGCGGCGTTCCCTGCTGGCCACGCTTAGAGATGGCTTCGCGGGGTCGGTTACTGTGACATTGAAAGTTACTGGCATAGAAAAACCCCACAGAATGCAACACATCAAAACACATTTTCGCGAAATCGACACTCGCCCCCCGACGTTCGACCATCGACCAAAAATCGAAAATCGAGTGAGCTGCTTGGGACATCCCCCCAACAGATGCGAAGGAACAAAGAAAAGAGAGTTTGGAGGGGGGTCCTCACACACTCTCTTTCCCTTTTGGGGGTGTTAAAAACGCCTGAACAAGAGGGGGCGTTATCTAGAAGCAACCTGTCACGTCGCTCTTTTGTTTGTTCACGGAAACATTCTAACTCAAAAATATATCTTGTCAAGGGGGGTGAAGCACGATTGGAGAGAAATTTTGTCAAATATCTTCAATT
Source organism: Synergistaceae bacterium (assembly GCA_031270755.1). Classification (GTDB taxonomy): domain Bacteria; phylum Synergistota; class Synergistia; order Synergistales; family Aminobacteriaceae; genus JAISLU01. The sequence goes on along the minus strand of JAISWV010000218.1, from coordinate 2,798 downwards.
TTGGACTTAAATCATTGCAAACACTAATTAAAATCCAAGATAAAGAGCAAATGGGGAATCTCTATTGACAGGGTTCTTTGTGACCTTTATCATGTTGGCGAAATCAAACACACAAAATTATCTTTATGTTTTTATTGACAAAGCAAACTCGATAGAACGGGTTCAGAAGGTGCGCAGGTGGAGAAGCAGGTGAAGGAGAGCGGGCATATCATACAAACGTTTATGGCCTCGATTAAGAGCAAGGAAACGGGCGAGTACATCGAATCTTTGCTTGCCTGTTTTGCCGCGCCGACGATTATGGGGTTGAAGCCTGGGAACCTGATCAACCTCCGCCGGGTGGGGGACGGCGCTGTAGCCGCGACTTGGGGTTCCAGGAAGGAAGAGTTGCTTCGCAAGTTCAAGGTGGAGGCCTTCACGTTTCCCTCCCGGATGAGGGGAGAGGACAGCGGGGTGCTTATCATGCTCTACAAAAAAGAGCTTTTGGCTCGGGCGATTTTCGCGCGGAGGGCCTGGGCCATGTTGGAGCCCTTGGGCTACGGGCAAGGCATCCCCTCTGTAGATCGTTGCGTGGAGCACTTGGGAGAGCGCTTCAAAAACGATTTTCCTCACGAAATCGGGCTTTTCCTCGGCTACCCTCCGGAGGACGTGGAGGGCTTCATTCGAAACCAGGGAAGAGGTTCGTTGGCGTGCGGTTATTGGAAGGTTTACGGCGACGTTGGCAGGGCCCGCGAAACGTTTCGACTGTTCCAAAGAGTGGAACACAATGTCGCATGGTCGTTGATCCGAAAGGCGGCCGCGGCGAAGCAGAGGGAGGCGTAAAAAAGAAAGGCGCAAAAAGCAAAAGCGTCTTTCGAATATTTGCATTCCGTTCCGGTATCGCCGGGACGACATTATCGAAGGGGGATTTCACTATGTCCAAGGTAATCATCGTGTATTGGTCGGGTACGGGCAACACCGAGAAGGTCGCGGAGTTGATCGAGAAGGGGGCGGCGGGCAAGGGCGCCTCGGTTGTGCGCAAGACGGTGGGCGAAGCGTCAGTGGACGAGTTGAGCGGCTACGACGTCATCGCTTTCGGCTCGCCCTCCATGGGCGTCGAGACCATCGAAGAGGCCGAGATGGAGCCGTTCTTCACCGACGCCGCGCCCAAGCTCGGGGGCAAAAAGGTGGCTATTTTCGGTTCTTACGGCTGGGGCGACGGGGAATGGCTGCGGACCTGGGCGGACCGGGTCCGGGAGACCGGCGCACGGCTCATCGGCGACGGTCTCGCCGTCCACGAGACCCCCGACGACGCCAGCTCCGCCGAATGCATCGCCTATGGAGAAAAAATCGCCAGCGCCTGAAAAAGCGCTCGGGAATCTCGAAAAATCCACGCAGAAGACATCGCACCGCGACGGGAAAGGCCCTCTGCAGGCTCTTTCAGCGGCTTGGCAATGTCATCTCGAACTCCAGACCCGCTCCGCAATCTGCACGGCGTTCGTCGCTGCACCCTTGCGGAGCTGGTCTCCCGAAACCCACAGAACGAGGCCGCTGCGTCCCTCTTCGAGGCTCTCGTCGCGACGAATGCGTCCCACATGGATAAGGTCTTGATCGGAGGCAAAAAGGGGCATGGGGTAGGCCTTGTCGGGCGGAGAATCGATCACCTTCACGCCGGGAGCTCCTTCCAGAATCGCCCGCGCCTGGTCCGGGGAGAGGGGGCGTTCCGTCTCGATCGTCAAGGACTCGGAGTGGCTGCGCAGCACCGGTACGCGGACGCAGGTACAGCTCACCCGCAGGTCGGGAGCGTGCAAGATCTTGCGCGACTCGTTCCGCATCTTCAGTTCCTCTTTCGTGTAGCCGCCCTCGTCGAACGCGTCAATGTGGGGAATCACGTTGAACGCGATCTGGTACGAAAAGGCGGATACGCCCAAAGGCTTGCTTTTGTCTTGGGCGTAATCGCAGATCTGCCGTTCCAGCTCCTCCAGGCCGGCCTTGCCCGCGCCGCTCACGGCCTGGTAGGTGGACGCCACCAGGCGCGAGATCCCCGCCGCCCGGTGCAGAGGCGCAAGGGGAACCAACGCGATGATCGTCGAGCAGTTGGGGTTCGCGATGATGCCCTTGTGGCGGGCGATATCTTCCCCATTGACCTCCGGCACCACCAGGGGAACCTCCGGGTCCATGCGGAAGGCACTGGAGTTGTCGATGACGACGGCGCCGCTGCGGACCGCTGCCGGAGCCCATTCCCTGCTGACGTCGCCCTCCACGGCAAAAAGCGCCACCTGGACGCCCTCGAAGCTTGACGGGCCCACCCCTTCCACCGGGACGCTGCAACCGCGCCACTTCGCGCTTCGGCCGCCTCTGGACGCCAAGAGGCGCAAATTTTCCACGGGGAAGCAGCGCTCTTCCAGGATTTTGATCATCTCGACGCCCACGGCGCCTGTCGCGCCAAATACCGCTACGTTGGCCCCCGGCATGGTCAAACCCCCAGACACTCTTTCATATCGCTGTTGATCTGGGCCATGCAGTTCTCTGAAGCCTCCACCAGGGGGAGGCGCAGCCGGTTTTCACAGTAGCCCAACCTGCTGACGGCGTACTTGACCGGCATGGGACTGGTCTCCATGAACAGGTTTTTCATCAAAGGAAAAAGCTTCAAGTGCAGGTCCCGGGCCTCCGTTACGCGGCCGGCCAGGGCGGCGCGCATCATGTCGGAGGTCTCCTTCGGAGCGATGTTCGAAAGAACGGAGACGACGCCGTGCCCTCCCGCGTTCACCAGGTGGAACGCCTGATCGTCGTTGCCCGAGAGGACCAGGAAGTCGGGGTGC
>JAISWV010000185.1 GCA_031270755.1 Synergistaceae bacterium | reverse complement strand
GATATGGCAAGCTCTATCGCAAGCGAGTTGGGTTTGACGGGTACGTTGTCCTCCGCGTCTCCCATTACGGGAACGGGAGATGTCTACTACCAATACTCTACAACTGTCACCGTCGGGCTGATGGACCTCGATGATGTGGCGGCCGCGTTGGACGGCGCGTTACCTACGAGCTTGCCTTCTGCTTTAGATGTCAGTTACGGCACTGCCAACACAACCGTGAACTCAGGCAACGTCACAGGGGATTTCCAGACAGGGCACCTCGCGGTAAACGCGGACAGATATAAAGTGACCTTTAGGGACACGGCGGGGAGCACGATCAACGAACTCTACGGAAGCTCGTCACATTCACAAACACGGGGCACGTCCAACTCGAACGATGTGCTTTACCAAACGGACCTCACAATCACCACATCGGGGAATTTATCCGACATCACAGGTGATATCAACTCTGGACTGACTGCAGCCGGCGTTACGGTCGGGCCTTTCTTTTCGTATGACTCAGGACCCGACACCATTACGATGAGCAACACTTCGACGATATACCATATAACAATCAGCGGAGCGGTGGCGAACGATCTGTGGAACGGCAAAGACACAGACCTCATCCGAGGCGACGTTCCGAGCGTGAGCTTGAACGGCACCAACCCAGGGACGGGCGTAGAACAATATATCATTACATTGATCGGCAGCAACACTATCGAAGAGGTGTACTCCAATTATTTGGCGACGGCCTTGTCTACGCCTAGCGGCTTTCTTTTGGATGCTTTCGGGCTGGACTTGAGCTGGGCAATAGATCCGACTTCGGTGGGAAGTAACGATTACATGGGGCAACTTCAATTTGACTATAACGGGAACGCCAACGGTAAAAAAATCGTGATCGAACACGTTACCGGCGGAACGTCCCTTTTTGGAACTTTAGAACTGGACAGCAGCAATACGACCCGGTTATCGAACATCGTTCAGGCCAAGGACGCCGTTGACATCGTCATCAACTGGGAGGGCAACAAATCCGACGGCACGAGTGTTTCGAGCTCCAAATCCAGCGCGCCGATCAGAGTATATGAAGAGTACAGCGATAACGCCGGGATTATCAACAGCGCCTTGACGCCTAGCAGCGACCTTTACGGTCTCATCACGACATTTTCCATCAGCGATGGAGACGACAGAACCGGCACGTATCTGAAAACAGGGGACTCCTGGATACTCTTCACCAACGCCGCCGTGACCGGCGTTGCCGACACCGTAACAATCGACCTCTACGACGGAGGAACCTACGCGGCGGCGGCCAACAAGAACGGTATATCCGCGGGCATCACCTACAATTTCACCGACGGAGCCTTGGACGGGAAAAACTCTTCCATCAATCAAATGGTGCGGTCCGCCAGAGGTGCGGTCGGGTACGAGGCCCTGACGCACCACGTGGAATTCGGGGTCATCGACGACGCCGGGGGCGTAAAATTCCGCTACGGTCAGCGCGAGAACGCCGGCGATCCCGGCGAATGGGCGATGGGCAGCGGCGTCCCGGCCTGGTACGGGCAGGTCTATTACGGCGGCGACACCACGTATTACTTCCAGAACAACGTGAGCCCGTCCAGCGTTATCCAGAACGCCCAAGTGGATCGTCAGAACGACGTCAACGGGACGCTGCTTTTCCGGTACGACGGAACGCGGTTCGTGGTGGAGATGAAAGGGTACGCGAGAACCAACGCCAGCAACCGAATCACGGGCAGCTACACCTTCACCGACGTGGACATGGCGGCCGCGCGCAGCGGCGGGCCGGTTACCCTGGTCTTCGGTGGCAGCAGCATCGCCTTTACGGAGCTCCGCATAGATACCTCGTCTCTCAGCGCCAACGACAAGTTCGTCGTCAACGTCGCCGCGGCCGCGAAGCTGGACCAGAACCACGTGAACACGACCCCGGCGTCCGCTTCTTTCCGCTCGAACGTCAACATTGCCATCTACGGAGACCCCCTTCGCCAAAGCCGTACCGATTGGGGAACGGCCATGCAGTACCGATTCGCCGACGACACGGTGGACGGAACGACCCTCCACCTCTTGGGTTACGTGGTAGACCCTCTGAACGGGAGCAACAATACCCAGGGAGTGGGCTGGTACGGCGGTGAACTGGAACTGGCGGACTTCGACAACGGCGGGTATGCCGGGGCCAGCGGCGTCGGCACACCGGGCGGAACCGACGCCCTAGCGTATTGGATACGCGCGGAGGTCAACAGCCACGGCGAGACTGAACCGGTGGCCAGCGGACTCATTACCAGCGCGTTTTTCCAAAAGATGGACAGCGACAAAACCAAGGTCATCAAGGACTTCGTGGGCGGACTCAGCTACTCGAACTACCTTTACGGCAATCGGGGAGGGAACTACGGCCCGTTGAATCTAGCGGGGCAGGAGGTCTACAACCCCTACAACGCCTCTTTAATATTCGACGTCTTGGAAGTCGCTCCCGACGTGCTGAAATTTCGCATCCAAGGTCATATTATGGACTTGAACGGCAACTATTGGTACGCGGAGGAAGAGGAATTTTTCCTCAACGCGGGGGCCAACACTTTCAAAAATTCCACGGTCCAGCCTGCCGTCAACCCGGAGGTGGTCGGAAACCCGGTGGTGATCTTTCGGGACTCGCCTTTCGGGGGCCTTTACTTCGACGAGTTCACCTTGGGCAACATCGATCTCTGGACGGCGGGAGACCGCTTCACCCTCTCCTTGGTAGCCAGCGGCGGCGAGTTCGACCCGCTCAACTCCCTATCGGGCGCCCAGGCCATCGACGAACTGACGCTGCTTTCGGACATCCGCGGAACGAACATGCCCCACTCTTTCCGGTTCTACGACGGTGTGCTGGACCACTCCACGGTGAACCTGCGCATATACCAGCTGGTCAACAACCTCTCCAACCAGGAGAGCCTCAACTTCTCCAGAGACCAGGTGATGGACGGCACGCTGTCCGTCTCTTTCGGGGAATATTTCCCCGTCGTCGAGGGAGCCGACGGGACTGTCAGGTCCGGCGCGGCCTTCGAGATGATCTACAAGCGGGGGATCGACGCGGGCATCGCGCATTTTTACAGCAAGGTAGAGGACGTTGCGCAGTTCTGGGATGGAAACGGGCGGTTCATCTTGGGGACCGGCCCGGAGATCCTTACCATAAGGCAGGGCGACAGAGGAACTTCCGTCGCGGTGGGAGCAGGCATAGAGCTGGGATATCTGGCGCGGGCCATCTCAGAACAGGTGTGGCTGCGCCTCATGATGCAGCGGGACGGCCAGCTCCGCGGGGCGGACGACAAATACCCGGACGGCTACCGTTCCTACATGATGCGGGACGAGGACAAGTACGACATTTTCAAATTCGTCAACACGGTTCCGGGCCGGAACTCTAAAGAATCCGTGGTGGGCACGTTCGTTTCTCACTCGATTGTGCCGGGCGAGGATTACGCGCTGAATTTCTACGGCAGCGAGGACCTGATGAAGGCGTTTGCTTTCAACACGATCCAGCAGGCGGAGGACAACCTGTTCGATTTGGACGTTCAGGACGCCCATACGGGGAAAGCCATCTCCAGCATGAGGAAAGTGCAGGCAGGAGAGCTGGTCTACGACCTCATTGCCCCCGGCATCGCTATCGACTTGGACGCTATCGTCGGAGTGAGGCGGGCGGTTTACGATCCCCGCTCCGGCGCGTTCGCGGCGGAGGTGAACCGGAATTTCGTCCAGTTCGTCCATTTGGCCGACAACGCGCCCCGGCTGCAGATCGGAGCCAACGAGGGAGAAAACACGATACTCGTCCTAGGGGACATGACGGTCAAGGGCTTGAATATCGAAAACTTGATCGTTCGCGAGAGGGAAGAGGCGTCCCGCAGCGTCACCAGAATCGACAACGCCATCGACAAGGTTTCTACCCAACGGGCGACAGTGGGGGCACAGGTCAACCGCCTGGAGCACACCATCACCAATCTGACGGTCGCGGGGGAAAACCTGACGGCGGCCGAGAGCCGCATCATGGATGCGGACATGGCGCGGGAGATGATGAATTTTACCATGCTCCAGATCATGCTTCAGGCCGGAACCAGTATGCTGGCTCAGGCCAACGGCCTGCCCCGGAATGTTCTGAGTCTGCTGCGTTAAGCGAAGTATAGATAAAGAGGAGTAGAATGACCATGGAGACGAGTGAAAAGACAAAAAGCGGAAAGACGAGATTGCCGCTGAATATGGTGTTTCAGCAAATCTTAGCAGAGCGCAGGAGAGACCCGGTTCGCGGAGGCGCGAAAGGACTGCGGCTCATTATCGGCGAACTGAAGCATTTGCCGCCCAGAAAGGACATCGCCCTCTCCGTGGAAGTCGTCAAAAAAGCGTATCTCGAGGACATCGAGTTCGGGGACGCGGAACTGCTTGCCCATGCCATGAAGCTGGGAATGACGGCACGGTCCATGCTGGAAGACAGGGAAAATCTGAAAGCGGTGCTGGAATGCGTCTCCGACGTCTTGGAAAAATGGAACGAGTGGCTGGCGTCCAGCGAAAGCGACGACACGCTGACGGAAGAAGAACTGCAACAACATTTCGAGACGGTAGCGACCGCTATCGCCGCCCTGCGGGAAGTCATGGATGGGTATTATACCGGTATTTTCATGAAATTGAAGAAAAGAAAAGAAGCCTTGAGCAAAAAAGAAAGCGCACCAGAAAATTAAGGGCAATACCATAGCGGGTTGCATAATCGTGAACTAGAAAACAGCGTCCAAAACCCCATGCTCAGTGACAAAACCTTTAGCAAAAAAGAGCCAATGGCGCTAAATTTCTATTGCGCGTTGTTCTTTACTCTTGCCGACTTGAAGATTCCGTTTTCTATCGCAAGGATCAGCTCGTGCTCCAGCTTTCTAGCGAAACCCGCGTGGTCATATTTCACTAACTCGCCGTAAGGGGCGTCAGCCTACAGATAATTGAGTCACCTCGAGAACCTCCCTTCGAGATGACTCGACTACTACACAGCTTCCCGCTGATAACAGTATCAATCAATCACACACGTCAGAGAAACACCCACGTTTTGCATCTGGGGTCATTTCCTCGGCAAGGATTTTTTCCTGGCAATTTCCTTGATTTTAAAAATAGGCCACCGTTCCCGTATGGCTTGCTCCATTTCCTTTTCAACCTCGACGATCATCTCGGTTTGATACATGATTTCTTCTGCACATACGGCAGGAAAAACCAAAACACCGTCCATGTCACCTAAGATATAGTCGCCGGGATTTACATGAGCGCTAGCCATGTTGAGGGGGACATTGTAATGGCTGAAACACAAGAACCCTTTTTTCAAGCGCATGGCGGGCCCCTTGGCGAAGACGGGCAGCTCCAGGTCACGGATTTCAGCGTAGTCCCGACAGCGACCATTCAAGATCAGGCCTGACAATCCTCCGTACTGGCAGGTATGCGCCATATTTTCTCCCATCAGAGCACAGGGAGCGTCCAGTCCGTCGATCAGCATTACGTCACCTGCTTGCCAGAGTTCTGAGAGTTCGTAAACCGAATAATTTGGCAAATTGCATGTCACCGGAGAGGCCTGTACCGTGAAGGCTGGACCGAATACTCTAGTTCCCGGACGAAGCGGGAAAATGTCCTGCATCCAGCCTTCCAGATGCAGGAGATACATAGCATCGGTCACGACGCCAGTTTGTACTGTGCTGAAGAATTCTCTTACCTTTTGATCCATTCCAAGGTTCTTCTTAGCATTCCCGAACGACAGGCTATTGAGTTGCCTGCTGTTTCGCCCGCTCTCGATTTCGCTTAGACTGTTGTATGCTCATCCAAACCATCAAGGCGATCAACATCCATATGGCGAGGCAGTAGGGACGGGTGAAAAAAATTGTCAAACTGCCCTCTGAAAGCATTAACGAACGGCGAAACCGGTTTTCGAGGAGCTTCGCTAGCACGAAAGACAAGGTAAAAGCCGAGAGCGGGAAATCAATGCGTTTGACGAAAAAAATGATCGCTCCGGCCCCGATACCCATCCAAACATCAATCGCAAAATAGCGAGCTGTATAATTTCCGATCATCATAGTGACAAGGATCATGGGAACCAACACGTAATTAGGGCATACGAGCATTTGCGCCCACAGGGTGGTCGTGTACTTACCCAACAAGAACATGAAGACCGTACCAAGGAATAGGCCCCAGTATACGCCGTAAACCGGGTGTAGCCGAGATACGTGACAAAATAGGACATAGCTGTGGCACAGTGAAGAGCTAAATTGAATAAACGTTTCAAAGTGTATGAAAAAAATCGCGTTGAAACGTGCTTTTACTTGCCACATCTAAATCTATACCATTTCCCCATTTGCTCAGATTTTCTGTCGGCTTAAAATTGACCTCCGAGCGAAGGCGTAAATGTCCTATTATGCTGAGTGACGGACAAAATTTTACTTAGATAAAGATTCACAGTATTGAACATCCCAAAAGAGATGCTTCGGATCTTTCATTTTTCTGCGCCGGCGTGATTCTTTCTCAGTTGGGGCT
>JAISWV010000161.1 GCA_031270755.1 Synergistaceae bacterium | reverse complement strand
TCATCGCGGGGGACATCGAGCTGTCGGCCAAATACATCGCGCCGGAGGACGCCTACGTCACCGCCAAACTCGACTACCAGACGCAGGCCGGAAGCACGGTGGATTTGGAGGTGAAGTACGAGCCAACTGATACAGACCTGAAGCTCATTCTCTCCGACACGGTGCACATTGAGGCAGGCGACAATTTGCTTCTGAAATTCAATGACGGTACAGACACCACCGAGATTAACGTGGTTTTCGACAATGAGGGATACTACGACATAGGCGAGATAGCGGCCGAGATCGACGCTTTTTATGGCTCACATGCGATCAAGGAGGGGACGTTGTTCCTCAAGCTGAACGCGGAGACCCAACATAGCTTGACCGCTAATATCATGATTGAACTTGACAACGAGACGAGCAAGGATTACACGCTGACGTTTGGCGGCTCGCTCGCGGGTCCGCTGGGCTTTTCGTCGGTGAGTCTCTTGGCGTATGGGGGAGGTCCAACCGTTGAGGAAGTGAATACTATTACTAAAAGGTATGAAGGGGATTTGTACGCGACCGGCAGCACGCTGACAGATGTCGGAAACGACTTGAACTCCAAGCTGACTTCCGAGGGTTTCTCCGCGCAGTGGGTATCCACGTCTGTAACGGGCGGGACGACGGGACACATGGAAATCAAGAAAGTGAGCGGTAATGTCAAACTCGCGATTGAAGCGGTTTTCGGCCCCGGTCAGCTGGAGTACGACCTAGGACTCAGCGGCGGGAGCATCGCCGCCGCCGACCCAGTGAATACGACGCTTTCGGGCGACGAAATTATCGAGAGCGTGACCACGACGGGTATCGATATCGGCGGCAAGAACCTGGCGGATACCGCGAAGGCGCTGCAAGACGAGCTTACCGCCCTGAATACCACGTACTCGCTCTCCGGTACAGATGCGTTCGATAGCGACATCGTGGAGCTTACTACAGGCACGCCTGCTGGCACCGGCAGTTTGACGTTTGATAACAGCTCCATCTATTCCATAACTTTTAAAGACAAGGCGGAGCATGCAATCGAAGAACTGTTCGGCAACAGTACACTCATGGCCTTGGCCTTGGCCCCGGTCCCGACCGAGGGAACTTCCGTCTACACGGGGGGAATCTTTGAATCAAGCTCCCTCGCCGGTAATAACATGACCCAGATCGCGGACCAGCTGAACAACGAAATGCGCGCCTTCCTCGGCGCGGGCTGGTTCGACAGCAACTACACTTTCGATTTCTTCGAGTACAATTCAGTAGATGACACGATTACCCTGAAAAACGGCATCGGATCGGGGTACAAAATCACGATACCGGACACCACCAGCGAACCCTTGGACATCGGCGACGCGATGTGGAAAGCAAACACATCACTTGAGCGCGTCGCGGACGCCGAGAAACCAGGCAAGACCCCCACCATTACGGGCAACGTCGCGGGCCCCCCGCTGACGCTGGCGATTGCCGGAATGGATATTTACGAGGCGTTTCTGTATATTGAAAGCACCCTAGCCTCACCTGCCGTTGTCGCCTCGAACCCGGAACTCGCCGGCCTGACAGTGAGTTGGGTCACCGATCCCTATGACACCACCCCCACCCCTTACGGGCAGTTGAGGTTGACGAACGCGACGGGCTTGCAGATCAAAATAAAACAGCTGGGGAGCGACCAGGGGGACACGCTCAACGCCAAAAGATGGCTTTTCGACGGCGGCGACGAATTTACAATCGCTAGCGCGGATACTAAAGAGTCGCGGAATCTTCAGGCCCGCGACAGGGACCGGATCGAGATTAACTGGGAAGGCAACCGCGCTGATGGCGCTGTGCTGTCCAGCAACAAGAACGGAGCCCTGGCATGGGTCTGGGAAGGCGAGGATTTGAAAGATGAAAGCCTCGCCAGAGTGCGGAGTGCCGTGTCAACAACGGAAATCAAAAAACTGTTCGACGGAACGTCCGCCGCGTTCTACATTGGGGAAAATAATGCAGTTCCGCCCACTCTCATCTCTCCTGACTCGAACTTGATAAACCGAACCACCTTTCCGCGCCTGAAAACTAACGACTCCTGGATACTGTTCACGAACGCCGCCGTGGCCGGAACGGCCGACACGCTTAAAATCGACCTCTACGACGGGGGAGTTTTCGCGGTGACGGCCAACAATGGCGGCGTCTCGAACAACATCACCTATAATTTCACCGACGGCGCGCTGGACAACAAAACCGCGCTCATCAACCAAATGGTGCGCACCGGCAGGGGCGTAGTCAAGTACGATACCCTGACGCACAACATCGAGTTCGGGAGTATCGGCGCGTCGGACGCGGTATTTCGCTACGGCCAGCGCATAGACGCGGGCGACCCCGACGAATGGGAGATGGGCAGCGGCGTCAAGGCATGGTACGGCCAGGCTTATTACGGCAACGACGCCACGTATTACTTCCAGAGCGGCGCAGCCCCATCGAGCATCATTCAAGACATCGAGGTGGACCGCCAGAACGACGTCAACGCGACCCTGCTCTTCAAGTACGACGGGACCCAATTGACCGTGGATATGAAAGGATACGCGAGGACGGACGCGAGCGCGCAGCTCACCGATTCCCAAACATTCGACGCCGCGAAGACGGCGGCTCTCCAAAGCGGGGGCCCGCTCACCCTGACCATCGGGGGCCTTGATATCAAATTCACCCAATTCCAAGTTAACGCGTCCGCCCTAGCCGCGGGCGACAAGTTCGTCGTCAACGTTGCCGCGGCCGCAAAATTGGACGCGGCGGACGTGAACAAGACCCCGGCAACGTCTGCTTTCAGCTCGAACGTCAACATCGCCATCGACGGAGACCCCTTGACTCAGAAAGACCCCGACAAGTGGGGAACCGCCATGCAGTACCGGTTCGCCGACGGGAAGGTGGACGGGGAGACCCTGAATCTTCTGGGTTTCGTGGTTGACCCCGAGAACGGATATTTCGACGCGCAGGGCGTCGGCTGGTACGGCGGCGAGCTGGAGTTGAAGGATTTCAACGGCGGCGGGTACGCTGCGGACAGCGGCGTCGGAACGCCGGGCGGCGTTGACGACCTGGCCTATTGGATACGCGCGGAGATCAACAACCAGGGTGAAGCGGAACCGGTGGCCAGCGCGCTCGTCACAAGCGCCTACTTCCAGAAAATGGAAAACGACAAAACCAAGACCGTCAAGGACTTCGTGGCCGCCGTCGGCTACTCGGACTATCTCTACGGCGTCAGGAGCGACGGCACTTACGGCCCCATGAACGAGCCGGGCTATGAAGCCTACAACCCCTACAACGCCTCCCTGATATTCGACGTTCTGGAGGCCGTGCCCGGCGTGCTGACATTCCGCGTCCAGGGACACGTGATGGACCTGGACGGCAAGTATTGGTACGTGGAAGATGAGAATGTTCAGCTCAACACGGGGGCCAACACCTCAAAGGACTCGACGATCCCCACGCCTCCCGCCGATGTCGCCAACCCGGTTTTACTTTTCGAAGACTCGGCCTTCGGGGGCCTTTATTTCGACGAGTTCACCCTGGCCGGAGCGGATCTGTGGACGGCGGGGGACCGTTTCACCCTTTCGCTGACGGCGAGCGGCAGGGGGGACCCGAATATTGACGAGCTGAACCTGTTCTCGGACAGGCGGGGGACGAACATGCCCCACTCCTTCCGATTCAACGACGGCGTGCTGGACAACGGGTCGATCGACCTGCGCGTATACCAGCTTGCCAACAACCTCTCCAGACCGGACAGCGACAAATTCACCAAGGACCAGGTGATGGACGGCACGCTGTCGCTTTCGTTCGGGGAGTATTTCCCGTCCGTTGCGGGCGAAGTGAACGTCAGGTCCGGCGCGGAATTCCAGACGGTTTACAGGGAAGGGATCGACGCCGGCGTAGCCCATTTTTACAGCAAAACGCAGGATGTCGCGCAATTTTGGGACAAGAGCGGGCGATTCCTGCTGGCAAACGGCCCGGAGATTCTCACCATAAGGCAGGAGGACCGAGAGGCCTCCGTCGCGATCGGAGCGGGCATAGAGCTGGGATACCTTGCGCGCGCCATATCGGAGCAGATACTGAGGAGCCTCATTGTAGCGCCGGCCGGCAGGGAACAGATGGTAAGCGGCGATGACAAGTACGACATTTTCGGGTTTGTCAACACGGCTCCGGGCCAAAGCAGCAAGGAATCCGTGGTTGGAACGTTTCTTGCCCATTCGGTTCTGCCGGGCGAGGACAGCGCGCTGAAATTCTACGGCAGCGAGGACTTGATGAAGGCGTTCAGCTTCAATACCATCCAGCGGGCGGAGGACGACCTATTCGACCTGGACGTTCGCGACGCGCACACGGGAAAGGCCGTCTCCAGCATGAAGAACGCGCGGGCCGGGGAGCTGGCTTACGGTCTCATTGCTCCGGGCCTTGCGCTCGACGTGAACGCCGTCATCGGGGTGAAGCGGGCGGTTTACGACGCGCGTTCCGGGACGTTCACGGCAGAGGTGCAGCAGTCGTTCGAGCAGTTCATCCACCTGGCGGACAGTGCGCTCCGGCTCCAAATCGGGGCGAACGAGGGAGAAAATACGATACTCGTCCTGGGCGACATGACGGCGGGGGGGCTAGGTGTGAAGAACCTGGACGTCCGCGGCAGAGAGAGCGCGTCCCGCAGCATCACGATAGTTGACAACGCTATCGACAAAGTTTCCACCCAGCGAGCCTCTGTGGGGTCTCAAATCAACCGTCTGGAGCACACGATCACGAACCTGACGGTTGCGGACGAAAATCTGACGGCGGCGGAAAGCCGCATCCGCGACGCGGACATGGCGAGGGAAATGATGAATTTCACGAAGCTGCAGATCATGCTTCAGGCGGGAATCAGCATGTCAGCGCAGGCCAACGCTCTGCCGCAGAATGTTCTCAACCTGCTGAGCAGGGAAACACAGGAGGCCGGGGAATAATCCTATCCTCGGCGGTTCGACGGCGGGCGATATTTTTTCATAGCCCGCCGTGTTTTGGTTTCTCGATATTTCCTATCCGCCGGTTACCGCAGCGCCAGTATGGAGCTTTCATCCAAACCTGTATATTTCCTGATGGTTTCAGCAGGAAAACCATCGGAGAGCATGGATCTCGCAACTTCGAACTT
>JAISWV010000126.1 GCA_031270755.1 Synergistaceae bacterium | reverse complement strand
TGATATTCCGAGAGCAGCGAAGTGGAGACACCGGACTGAACGCTCATTTGGAAGTTACGGAGGATTTTCCTAAAATGGGAAAGTCGATCGGTCTTCAAATCCGCTCGGACGAAAGCGCGTGGATGGAGCGAGGCGCGCGGGGATACGTATGCCGAGGCGAAATGTCGCATCTGGCTTATTGGCTTCAGCATGCCGTCCCCGTCCTCGTAATGATCTACGAACGCAAAACCGACCGCATTTTGTGGGAATTTGCGAGTGCGGATACGATCGAGGTCGACGGACCGAGCTGGGAACTGGTGATTCCCAACGATCAGGTGTACGGCCCCGAGGCCGTCGCCACCATATCGGCGCTGCCCTGCTACAGCCCGTACCTGTCCCGCCTCGCTCTGGACCGGCCTTGGATGGAGCTTGTGGAGGCAGGCAGAGATGTCGTCCTGGAGTTGGAAGAATGGATCAACAGACCATCGGCGAGAGGAACTCTCAGACTTTGCGTGTGCAACATCGATGGAAGCCGGGAAGCCGTTTACGACTGGACGTTCCAGACCGATGCCGACATGCCTTACAGCCTCCGGCTGCCCTCGCTGTTCCCGTGGGCCAACCTGTCCGTGGACGAAGAGTTCTATCGGGAAAAGTCCCCGGACGAAGGGCAGAACAGAGATTCTTCCCTCCTTGCGCCGATTCGCCCCTGGTCCATCGAGGCGGGTGAGATCGCCCGTTTTCAGCTCAAACTCTCTTTGAATGAATTAGGGAAGGCGTTTTTGGTCACCGAACGGTTTTTGAGGCGCGGAGAGTTCCCGAGACCCTCCATTATGGGTAAAATAGACGACGCTTACGAGAACAGCATCAAGTACAAGTTGCATAAAAGACCTTGAAACTTGACAGAGATTTAGGCCAACCTCTTGAAGTCGTCCAAAATTTTGAGACACCTCGAGGTCGCATCTTGAAGGGGTAGAGAAATGTCTCCTGAAAAAAACTCTGTTGACCGTATCATAAAAAGACGCATCTCTTTGGGCGAGTTGCGTGAATATGCCCGAACGCCCGCGATTGTGGCCGAAGACGTCCTTACCGCCAACAAGAGCGTTCTTTTGCCTCATGGGACGGAGCTGGCTTCGTTGGTTTCCACCGTGGACGATTTGGAGAAGGTCTTGCGCCGTTGGGGGATTTTTTCGATTCCCATCGTGATACACAACGAAATGGACATCGAAGAACTCGAAAAAATGCTGAAGGCCGCGGAGACGAATTTGTCGGTTATCGACCCGCAGCTGGCAAGGCAAACGGTGGAGCAGGTGGAAAACGTCTACGACAGAATCGCTCGAGGGACGTGCGGCCCCGAAGACATTTCGAACCTGGCCATGCAGGGGCGGACTCTGGCCAAGGAGGTGGCCCAGGCGCCTCAGGTGATGCTTTGCCTGGGGAAAGTACGGGGATGGGACGAGTATACCTACGTGCATTCCTTGAACGTGGCGCTTTTGGGAGGATTTCTCGCCAGCCGGCTTTTCCCGGATCGACCGGAGATCGTGGAACGGCTGTCCATGGGCGGCATTTTGCACGACCTGGGGAAAGCGCGGATTCCGAAAGAAGTTTTGAACAAACCGGGGCCGTTGACGAACGAGGAATTTGCGATCATGAAACAACACCCCATTTACGGAGAAGAGCTGGCAGCCGTCAACGGCATCTCCGACGAGAAAGTTTTGGCGGTGATCGCCGGACACCACGAACGTTACGGCGGTAACGGCTACCCCAAAGGCCTCGTGAAAGACGACATCTGCATAGAAGCGAGAATATCGGCCGTGGCGGATGTTTTCGACGCTCTCACGGCGAAGCGGGTTTACAAGGAACCCATGGAAAGCCGTATGGCGGTCTCCATGATGTTGGAAAACATGTCGGCGCACTTCGATCCCGTGGTGGTCCGCGCTCTTTTGGTTTCTATAGGTCTCTACCCCCCAGGAACGGCGGTAGAACTTTCGGACGGCAGCATGGGCGTGGCGGTTGGCGCTCGGGAGAAGGACCTGCTGCGCCCCGAGGTCCTTTTGCAGATCGACCACATGGGCCGTAAAGTAGAAGAAATGAAGATCGTGGACCTGAGTTCGAGCAAGTCGCTCTTCGTCCATCGGTCGCTGCAAGATGTGGGCAAGATAGCCTTTTGATCCCGAACAGGGGGCGTTGTCATTGTACAGGGTGCCGGAATCATGAACGAATATTCGCAAAGAGAGCGTATGCTGTCGAGCCGCAGGGTTTACGAAGGGCGTATTTTGAACCTGCGGGTCGACGAAGTGGAGGTGAAGGGGCTCAGCGCAAAACGAGAGGTGGTGGAACACCGGGCGGCCGTGGGGGTCCTGGCCTTGACGGGGCGGAGCGTGCTCCTGGTCCACCAATTCCGCTACGCCGCCGGAGAAGAGACGCTGGAAATCTGCGCGGGGTTGGTGGAAAAAGGCGAGGACTTGAAGGAGGCCGCAATCCGCGAGATGCAGGAAGAGCTGGGTTATCTTCCCGGCGCTCTGCGGGAAATTGGATGTTTTTACTCCTCCCCCGGTTTCTGCACGGAGCTGCTGACGCTTTTTCTCGCGGAGGACTTGAGGGCTTCCAGCCTGCCTCAAGACCAGGACGAGGACGTCAGAACCGTAGAAATCCCCTGGGAAGAAATCCCCTCCCTGCTGGCGCAAGGCGCCGTCCGAGACGGCAAAACCTTCGCCGCCCTGTCCTGGTTCTTGGCGTGGAAAGGCATCGAGGCAGAGTTCAAGCCGGATCGTAAAAAGAAACCTAAGACAGGTGGCAAATAGGATTAAAAATAAGTTGTTGATAGTGTCCGGCGGAAGCGGAACTCAAGTGTTGCCTCTCGCACTGACGACAACTCTAAAACCATACTTTTTTGCTGCGGCTTCGGTTATTCTATCGAGACGTTCTTTGTATTGCGCGGAAGTCAGGTCTTTCGTTTCTTCATAAAGCTTGAGTCGAATCTGATTGACCTCGCGTTCGGCATTACTTATCTGAGTCATTATTTTCCACAACCTCCATCGGATTAAAAATTTCAACGGCGTGATAACCAT
>JAISWV010000107.1 GCA_031270755.1 Synergistaceae bacterium | reverse complement strand
AACCCCTCTTTTCGCGTTTTTGATGTACCGATTGATGAAAGATGAAAGATGAAAGATACAGTAAAGAGTGAGGGGGAAGGGAATAAGATGCGGGAGAAAGCCGGAGAACGCCTACCCTTGGGCGAAAAGGCACTGATTCGTGCGAACCGGGTCGGATTTCGCTATTCTGCGGCCGACGACTGGATACTGAGAAATTTTTCTTTCGAGCTGTCGGCAGGGGAGGTCATGGCCGTCTTGGGGCCCAACGGAAGGGGAAAGACCACGCTTCTGAAGCTTTTGATCGGCATCATAAAGCCCGTGGAAGGAAATATTCAGTGCGGCGGCCGATTGAGCTACGTGCCCCAGGTTTCGACGCCGGCCTTCGATTATAAAGTCATCGACATGGTGGTGATGGGGCGTGCCTCGGAGATCGGGCTTTTTTCCGTTCCGGGCGCGGCGGACTACAAATACGCGGGAGAAGCTCTTTTGCGCCTGGGCATTTCCGACTTGGCCCAGAGGAACTATTCTCAGCTCAGCGGCGGGCAGAAGCAACTGGTCTTGATAGCCCGGGCTCTGGTCTCCATGCCCTGCGGGCTGGTTTTAGACGAACCCACGTCGGCTCTGGACTTCAAAAACCAGGACTTGATCCTGAGCACCCTGCGCCAATTAGCCGCCCAAGGGCTTTCCATCGTCATGACGACCCACGCCCCCAACCACGCGCTGCACGTCGCAAGCCGCATTCTTATCCTGGAACAAGAAACGAAATACCTCTACGGACCGCCTTCTGAGGTCATGACCCACGAAGAGCTCCATCGCTTGTACGGCCTGGAGCTGAAAAAACTGACCTTCATTCATCGCGGCCAGGAGCTGCAAAGCGTGGTCCCCATTTTTTCCTGACCGCCGGCCTCCTTAAACATTCAAATTGGTGATTTGGGGATTCCTATGGGTCTGGACGTCCCAATGTTATTTTATTTGTTTCACTTGTCGTCACGAGATCTTCAAGCCTTCACACACTGTTGACCGAAGAATTTTCAAATAATATACTCTACCTATACCTCTATATATTAAGGATGCGAGAAAATGCGTCAGTGTATGGATGCCGGCAATCTTCACAGGCGGCTGAACAAGATCATGGGACAAATCAAGGCGATTGACAAAATGATAGAGGAAGATGTTCCGTGCGAGGACGTTCTCATTCAGGTCAACGCGGTTAAAAGTGCATTGCACAAGGTCGGCCAAGTCGTTTTGGAAGGGCATCTCAATCACTGCGTCAGAGAAGGCATTGAACACGGAGATGCCGATAAAACCATATCGGATTTTGCAAAAGCCGTGGAGCATTTTTCGCGGATGACGTAGCCGTCTTCAACCGATTTTTCCGGTTCTTTCTTGACTGGGATATTTTATAAGGTATACTTTATACATATACCCCTATATGTATAAAGGAGCACTTGAAATGTCGAGACTATTGAAACATGGGGCTGAACGCACGCTGCTTCTCCTTGGGCTTTCCCTCATATCCCTTCTGGTCAGCTTTTTCAACATCGGAAAACTACCAATTGACGCCGCTTGGGTTGCCATCGTCTTATGCGGCCTGCCGATCGTTAAAGGCGCTATCGTTGGCTTTGTGACCAAGTTCGACGTCAAGGCCGACGTCCTCGTTTTTATCGCCCTGATTGCGTCGGTCGTCATTGGTGAAATCTTTGCGGCGGGCGAAGTGGCGTTTATCATGGCCATAGGCTCGTTTTTGGAGGAGCGGACGGTGGCCAAGGCCCGGGCGGGAATTGAAAAATTGGTGCGCCTCACGCCGACAACCGCCCGTGTCTTACGCAATGGGACGGAAACAATCATTCCCGCAAGCGAGGTCGGTGTCGGCGATTCGTTGCGGGTGCTGGCCGGGGAAACCGTTCCTGTGGACGGAGTCATCACAAAGGGGCAAACGTCCATCGATCAGTCTGTCATGACAGGCGAATCTTTGCCCCTGGATAAAACCGAGGGCGATGAAGTACAGAGCGGCACGGTCAACCAATTCGGAGCTTTCGATATGAAAGCGGAAAAAGTCGGGGACGACAGTTCTTTGCAGCGAATGGTCCGCCTTGTGGAATCTGCAGACGCTGGAAAAGCTAAAATTGTGGGTATGGCTGATCGCTGGGCAACATGGGTCGTCGTCATCGCGTTGGCTGCCGCAGTTGGGACTTGGCTTGCAACAGGCGAAGTCATCCGTTCCGTCACAATTCTTGTTGTGTTTTGCCCCTGCGCCCTCGTCCTCGCCACACCGACGGCTATCATGGCCGGCATCGGAAACACGACTCAGCGGGGCGCGCTGGTCAGTCAAGGCGACGCCCTTGAACGCATGGCAAAGGTCAAGCGTATCGCCTTCGACAAAACAGGGACTTTGACGTTCGGGCAGCCTTCTATTGTGGATGTATTCAGTGACGATTCGCAAATGACCGATGCAGAACTTTTGGAAACAATCGCAAGCGCGGAATTGCGTTCGGAACATCCGCTGGGAAAGGCAATCGTTGCTCATTACGTCAAACAAACCGGACAGTATCCGCCAGACCCGGAGTCGTTTCGGCTTTTCGCCGGCAAGGGCGTCTCAGCGAAAATAGATGGGCGGGAGATTTTTGCCGGAAACGAGGAGTGGGTGAAAACGAACGGAGTTCCTTTATCAAAAACCCTTACTGAGAAGGCGTCGGCTGCAAAAGAGCGCGGCTGCACGGTGATTTACGGCGCGTGCGGCAAACGAGCGCTTGGGTTCATCGCTCTGTCCGATATTCTGCGGCCTAATGCCGCCTCTGTCGTAGAACGGATTCACGCTTGCGGTGTGAAAACGGTACTGCTCACGGGGGACGCCGCCCCAGTTGCCAAGTATATCGCGCAGGCGGCGGGAATTTCTGACGTAAGATCCCATTGCCTGCCAGAGGACAAACTGTCGCAAATCCGGCGGTATCAGAAACAGGACGAGCCGATTTGTATGATCGGCGACGGGATCAACGACGCGCCTGCTCTGAAAGCCGCGAATGTGGGGATTGCTATGGGAGGGGTCGGCAGCGACATCGCG
>JAISWV010000098.1 GCA_031270755.1 Synergistaceae bacterium | reverse complement strand
CCGATCAGCAGGACGCGCCCGGTCAGCGCCTCTATGTCCTGCATGTCGTGGGTCGTCAGGATGACGGTGGTGCCGCGCTCGGCGTTCAGTTTCTTGATGAATTGACGGACGGCGATTTTTGAAACCGCGTCCAGCCCGATGGTCGGCTCGCCGCTGTCCGGCGCCAGAACACCGCACATGATTTTGAGGGTGGTGCTTTTTCCCGCCCCGTTAGGGCCAATATAGCCCACCATTTCTCCGTCTCCGATGGTGAAGCTCACGCCGCGCAGGGCGTGAATCGTTTCATATTCACGCGAAAACAGAGCCTTCACGGCCTTCACGAACCCGGCTTCCCTCTTGGCCACGCGAAAGGCTTTGCTGATGCCGCACATGGTGATCATCGTTGACGCCGCGAACCGGCATACGGGCCGCGCTACTTCACAATCTCCAGCTTTTTGATCACGCCGCGGCCCCGGAGAATGCGCACGTCCGCCAGGACCTTTACATTGGGCTCCCGCAGCGCGTTTTCCAGCTCCAGCCCCGTTCCCTCCGGGACGTAATAGACGCCCAGGCCGTAGTCCATTCCTCTCCAATTGCGCCGCCCCTGGATATAAAGCCCAGCCGCGGGACGGGAAAACGACGCGCCCGAGACCGAAGCGATTCCTTTGTCGTCCAAGGCCAGGGTCACGTAGACGGGTGATCTTCGATCGTCTCCCCAGATTTCGCCGGCGTCCTCTTGCGAGAAAAGTTCGTCGGGAACGTCGGCAATGACGTAATCCAGCGTGACGTAATCCCCGCGCAGAAAGTCCCGGGGGTCGACGGGCCTCGTCTCCAGAAGCGCCCGTACGCCGAAGGTCAGCACGGTGAAGCTGGCCGCGGGCTGAAAAAGCAAAACGGCCAGGGGAAGAACCGCAATGGCGATATATTTGAAAAGAGTCGATCTGAAAAAACGGATTTCAGTCATTGTCGCCACCTCCGGCAATTTTGCCGCGTTCTTCTCGCTCCAGTTTTTTGCTCCACCGCCTGTACACGGACGCCAAAAGAAGCAGCAGGAGCCCGCCCAAGGTGAAGAAGAACGACTTCGACGTGAAGCTGTAGAACATGTCGAAATACCACCGGGTCAGAAGCAGGCAGAACAAAAATACGGCGAACCCTCCGTTCCTCTGCCGGCGGATGACGCGATACACCAGGTAAGCGCCGAACAGGACGCTGGATAGGAACGCCTCGAAAATCCTGTCATCCGCGTAAGAGCGTATCTCCCATATCTTCGGATACGAAAGAGCGATGCCGCAGGCGCCTATGCAAAGGAGCCCCTGCCAGTCCAGTTCGAACGCGTCCAGCTTCCACGCCATGACGGTAATCCCCGCGCCGATGAGAAGCACGCCGAAGACAAAGGGCAAGACCGTCCGCCCTGTGCTGTTCATCACGCATATCCACGTAAACCAGTTCAAGATGACGAAATTGCTGAAAAAAATCCTCCTGTCGGCCCCGCCCACGAAAAATCTTTTGAGCCTCGATTCCTCGCCGCGTCCCGCAAATTTGTGCTCGTCGTACCATACCCACCAGGCCGCGGCCACCAGCACAATCATCACCAGCAGAGGCTGGTACGGCAAAAAGAGCGTTCGCACGTCGAAAGAGAAGCGGGGATCTCGAAATCGATACGCCGTATCGGCATACAGCAGGTTGATGTAAACGACGCCCGTGATTTCGTACAAAAGATACACCGGGAGGCTGCGGACCAGGAGAAAGGTCGGCGCGTACACCAAAAGCCAGGTCCACAAAAGATCGGTCGCCCTTCCTTGGATGTGGAATACCTGCGCGATCAAGGCGAGGCCCCCCAGCAGCAAAAACCCCGACAATAACAGCAGAAGCTCCGCCGCCAGCTTCCGTCCCCTTCTCTCGAAACAATAGGCGGCGGCGGCGGTGCCCAGATAGGAGCCGACAATGATGACGATTTTCAGCCAGGGAGGCAGAACGTCCCAGTTGGCCGCGATGAAGGAAAGCACTCCTATTCCTATCATCACGATCCCCAGGGCAAGAATCACCACCGGAAGGCGTTTCGTGACCACATAGCTCTGGAGAATGCCGTCCCTCTGCCCCTCCGAGATCAATCCCTCGTCCACCCAGGACCGGGACTCGTCGGATAAAAACCGCCGCGTCGCCTCGGATATTTTATGTTCCATACACTTCCCTCCTTATCGTGCTGTTCCGCCAAAAAAATCCGCTTCTTTGTTTTTTGCCTATTTGCCTATTTGCCTAACGCTACAGCGTCAGGAGGTAATCGAGGCAGGTACGAACGCCCCAGGCGGACGCGCCTCTCGCGTAGACGCCCGAGTCTTCCTTCATGAAGTCGGCGCCGGCGATATCCAGGTGCGCCCAGGGAATGCCCTTTTCGACGAACTCGTTCAGGAACATCGCCGCGAAGATCGCCCCGCCGTAGCGGCTGGCCCCGTTGACGAGATCGGCAAATTTGGACTTCAGCGTTTCTCCGATCTTCTCGTCGTCCATCGGCAGACGCCACAGGCGTTCGCCTCTTTGTTTGGCGGAAGCCAGAAGCGCCTCGCACAGCTTTTCGTCCATCGTAAAAAGCCCTGCCGCCCAGCTGCCCAAAGCCACGGCGCAGGCTCCGGTGAGAGTCGCCATGTCGATGATGGCGTCGGGCTTCAGCTCGCTGGCGAAGGAGAGCGCGTCGGCCAGAACCAGACGTCCCTCGGCGTCGGTGTTGTCGATTTCGATGGTCTTGCCGTTGCGCGCGCGGATGATGTCGTCCGGCCTGAAGGCCCTGCCGCCGGGCATATTTTCCGCCGCGGCGATGACGCCGTGAACCTCTGTTTTGGGCTTCAGCGCGGCCACTCCCTTTAAGATCCCCAAGACATTGCACGCTCCGCTTTTATCGCCCTTCATCGTCTTCATGAAATCGGAGGGCTTCAAGTCCAGACCTCCGCTGTCGAAGGTGATGCCCTTGCCGACGAAAACGACTTTCTTCTTGGCCTTTCCCTTGGGAACGTACGTCAGATGGATCAAGCGGGGCTGCGATTCCGACCCCCGCCCCACGGCCAAAAGAGCCCCCATCTTTTCCAGCTCCAATTTTTTTTCGTCCCACACTTCGCAGGTCAAGCCGTGCTCTTCCGCGAAACCGGCGGCGATCTGCGCAAGGGTCTCGGGGTTCACCACGTTGCCCGGCTCGTTGGCCAGGTCCCGGGCAAAGCACTGGGCGTCGGAAAAAATTTGCCCCAGCGCCGTTTTTTTCGTGTCGGCCTCGTGAATGAAAATCTTTTTTAAAACAAATTTTTTCCCGTTTCCGTTCCCGTCCTCTTCTTCTTTTTTCTTGTATTTCTCGAAAGAATAACCGCAAAGCCCTATCGCTTCCCCCAAAATGACGTCCGTTTCGGGCGCGGATTTTTTGTGGCCGGGCAAGATCAGCGCTGATTCGTTACGCTCCCGTCCAATTTTACGCAGCGCGTCCGTCAGGGCGTCCCTCAGCGCGGCGGGCGTGCTCTCTTCGGCCTTGCCCAGCCCCAAGAGGTAAAGGTTTTTGACATTGCCCTCCAGCAGGGGGACCTTCACCACGCTACCTTTTTTACCCTTGAAGTCTTTACGCTCCACGAGGACCTTGACGGCCTCGTCATACGGAGGCGCCACAGGGCATTTGGGGCAGTCCTCTTCGTGCATAGCCACCAGCAGAGCGTCTCCTTTCCATTTTTTTATGGAATCGCTCAAAACCGAAACGTCGATCACAGTAAAGCCTCCCTAATGAATGTGCATTTGAAAGATTTGGTGTAAAGATCTTCAACGAGAGTTTACGTTACCCTAATTCCCGCTTTTTGTCACTATCGAGTGTACAATGATGAAGAACTGGCATTTGGGAGGGGTGTTCTATAAATAAATGGAGGAGGAGGCCCTCTTCTCATTTTCGGAATAAGGAAGTGCCTTTATGATGAAAATAATTAACTTCACGGCTCCTACTCCAGCGGAAGATTTATCACAAAAAATAACCAAAAAATACTCGACAATTCTAGCTGATCCTCCCTGGCAATTCCAGAACAGAACAGGGAAAATGGCCCCTGAGCACAAACGTCTTTTGCGCTATCCTACCATGTCATTGGAGGAAATTCTGGAGTTGCACGTTTCAAAGCTGGCAGCAGCGCAGTCTCACCTTTATCTTTGGGTTCCAAACGCTCTGCTGAAAGAAGGTCTTGAAGTAATGAAGGCATGGGGCTTTACGTATAAATCCAATCTCGTCTGGTACAAAATTCGCAAAGATGGAGGCCCTGATGGACGTGGGGTTGGATTTTATTTTCGCAACGTCACAGAGTTGATTTTATTTGGAATTCGGGGGAATATGCGCACGCTGCAACCTGGTCGGTCGCAGGTCAACATACTGACAACGCGGAAAAGGGAACATTCACGCAAACCTGATGAATTATATGACATTATAGAAGCTTGTTCTCCTGGTCCCTATCTGGAGTTGTTTGCAAGATTTTCGAGAAGGGACTGGGACCAATGGGGAAATGAAGACGTGGAAGTCAATTCTATCAAAGGAGAAGCTTTACGAAACGGACATGTGGATTTAACAAAAGCTGTTGGAGACAAATAACGATACCTTCGACGCAAAACACGAAATCCCAAAATGAGGATTGGAAGAACATATCATGAAAAAAATCCGCTTACAACACCCCTCAAACCTATGTCTTCCCCCGTGGTGTACAATGATGAAGAACTGGCATTTGGGGGGTTGTTCTATCTAATGAGCACGATAACGACGATGGTGGCAAAAGAACTGCAGTTGACGGAGGCACAGGTAACCGCCGTCTTGGAACTCTTCGAGCAGGGGTGCACGATTCCTTTCATCGCCCGCTACCGCAAAGAGGCCACGGGGTCCCTGGACGAGACGGTGGTTACGGCTGTACGTGACCGCAGCGAAAAGATACAAGAACTGATAAAGCGAAAAACCGCGATTCTGGAGTCTTTGACGGAACGGGAGCTCCTGACCGACGAGCTCAAGGCCGCCATCGAGAACGCGCAGACGATGACGGCCCTGGAAGACACTTACCTTCCCTATCGGCCGAAACGCAAGACGCGCGCGTCTGTCGCCGTGGAAAAGGGCCTGAAGCCTTTGGCGGAAAAACTCTTCGAGCAGCTGGACGGTTTCAACCCCGAAAAAGAGGCCATGCTTTTCCTGTCGGAGGAAAAAGGGGTCAAGTCGGTGGAAGAAGCCCTGGCGGGAGCACGGGATATCCTGGCCGAGCGCTTCAGCGAGGACATGGAAGCCCGTCAACAGACGAGAAAAATTTTCGCCCGCAAGTCTGTACTGACCAGCGCCTGTGTCAAGGGCAAAGAAGCGGAGGGCTCCAACTACCGCGACTACTTCGAGTGGAACGAACCCGCGGGCACCATGCCCTCCCACCGGGTGCTGGCCGTTTTTCGGGGCGAACGGGAAGGATTTCTCTCCGTTTCCGTGGAACCTCCCGAGGAAGAATGCCTCGCTCTCCTGAAGCGCCTGTTCGTCAAGGGAACGAACGCGGCCTCGCGTCTGGTGGGCGAGACCGTCACCGACGGCTACAAACGGCTGCTGCGGCCCTCCATGGAAAACGAGCTGCGCAACGCCCTCAAAAAACGCGCGGACGCGGAGGCCATACGCATATTCGCCGGCAACATCAAAGAAATTCTCATGGCGGCCCCAATGGGGCAAAAAGCGACTCTGGCCATCGACCCCGGACTCCGAACGGGTTGCAAA
>JAISWV010000037.1 GCA_031270755.1 Synergistaceae bacterium | reverse complement strand
CCCGAGATCGTCGCGCCTCTGAACGTGACGTGGGAAGAAATGCTCGACACCTAGGGTGACGTGTACCGCCTGCAAGGGGAAAACGAACATTCCGCTTTAGCCCATTACCTGCGTTACGTTGAATCTCGTTGTCCAATGGAGTACTCGCCCGTCTGAACCTTCCGCAACACACTCAGTTAAGACAAGCGCTTGAGCCGAACAACCTGAGCCAATGGCAGAGACAGTCGCCGAAATGGGCGATAGAGGTGTCCGTTTCACCGAAACGGGATAGGCCTTGACCTATTCCCTAGCCGCCGTTTGCCGTTTTGCAATGGCAACGGCGGCTTTTTGCGAATGTTTGAGGCCGTGAGTATAAGATTTACCTGAGATTTATCCTTCTCGGTATGGGGAGGTTCGCCAGGTCCTCCACGGGGACCACCCAACTCTCTAAGACATGCCATGCGTTCCCGTCGTATTGCAGAGTGAACTCCACGTAAGCGATGCGATCGGCGCGGGTTACGCCGACGAGGTCGATGACCCCCTTCAGCTCGTGCAGACCGTCGCCGTCCACGTCCACAGGCTGCAGCTCCGAGTGGCGGTCCTCCCATATCGTTATGGGGTTTCGCAGAGAGCCCGTGCTTTCGTGGTAGACGCGGCGCCTGTCGTAGTTCGCCTTCCTGGAGGACAGGTCGATGAGAGCTCTGGCTCCGGTCTCCTGTACGAAGACCTCGGCGCGGTAGTTGTCGTAAAACTTTCCCTTGATGGTGGGGATCGCGACGGTCCGCGAGTCGTAAATCACCCGGCCCTGTTTTTCGCGCACCTCGACCACCAGCAGGCGCCCTATCTCGTCGTTCACGCCCTTGACGGACAGGAGAATTTCGGACTTGCGGGGGGACACGAAGTTTTTCAGCTCGATTTTCGAGTCGAACCCCTTGACGTCGTCGGAGAAGTGGATCAGAAAGGGCTCCTCCTCCGGCGGCGCGATCTCCAGCAAGAGCGCCCGGTCGTAAATGCCGTCTTCTTTCCGCAGAGCCAGCAGGCGAACTCGGTCGAGCCGGTCGTCCGCTTCGAGGTTTCCGTTCTCCACACCCAAAACGGCGTAGTTGCCTTCGAGGCCGTAGGTTTTTTCGTCGAAAAATTTGGGGCTCGACTGCAGGAGGGTCTTCATGAGTTCGTCGATGGCGTTGTCGGGATCGGGCGCCCAATCTTCGGACTCCACGCCGGCAAACTCCGGAAATTCCGACTCCGTGATCTCGGATTCTTCGGCCTTCGGTTCCGCGCCCTCCGCCCCTACAACTTCGAGCGCCGCAGCCCCGGGTTCCGCAGTCTCCGGCTCCGCAGTCTTTGACTCTGCAGTCTTTGACTCTGCAGCCTTCGGCTCCCGCACCTGGGAATCCCGTGTCTCGTAGGTCCACCCATCGAAATCCGCGTTTATCGAGTCCGGCGGAAAGGCTTCGAGGGGTTCCGCCGTGCTTGCCGCTTTAAAAGCGCTTGGCACCCCGAAAACGGGTGCGGCGGAACCGGCGACGACAGCGACGAAAAAAAATACCGCCGGGAACAGGAACGCGATCTTTTTTTTCACGAGACATACCCCCTAAATTAAAGGCAGCGAGACGGCAAAACCTTCCGTTTTTTTACTTTCCACGGCGATTCTACGGCAATTGTTCCAGCTTTTCCAATTTCTCTTTGATCGCGATTTGGACCAGGTCGTTTTTGACGCGGCCTTTGCACTGTTCGAAGGGGGCCGGTCCCTCTTCCCGCCGTTCCAGAACCTCGTAAAGCACGTGGCCGCCGGGAACCTCCACAGGCCCCATGACCTCGCGCAACGGCGCGCCGCGCAGCGCTCCGGCCAGAGCGGGCGGCAGGGCGTCGTACTCGGTCCAGTCCACGGTGACGCATTCTTTCAGGCTGTCGAGGGAGGCTTTGCGAAGACGTTTTTTTACGTTCGCGGCCGCCTTTTTTTGCCCCGAAGGATAGGTGGCCCGCCGATAACGCACGGCGCCCGATTCGGCGTATCTTTGAAGGTTGGCCTCGTAAAAGGCGCGAACAGCCGCGTCCGAAATGTCGATTTCCCCTCGGGTCTTTTTCTCCCACGCGTCGGCCAAAAAAGCGTTTTTCCCCCATCGGACGGCACGCTCCACGTCGGGGGAGGCGAGGAACCCCTCTCGCTCCGCGGCCCGCGCCATGGAGTCGATGAGCGCGGCTTGATCGCGCAAAGCCTGTTTTTCGGAGGGGTTCATGGCAGCCCACGCCGTCACGGCCAAATCCTGCCCTCCGAGGCTCAGGTTCAAAAGGGTCACCGCGTCTTCGTCTTCGATTCCCCCAGTCCCCTGGGCCGCCAGGGCAGCTCCGCGCTCAAGGGAAAAAAGGGAAGAAATGAAAAACTCCTCCCCTCCCAGAGCGAAGGCGAGAAAAACGAGGACAAGGGCAAAAAACGCGGCCGGGAGACGGCGACTACTTCGCTCCCACGGCGAGTTCGTCGGTGTCGAGTGAAATTTCATTGCCCGAAACCTTTACGACGACGGTCGTACCTTTGGAAATTTTACCGGCGAGAACGGATTCGGCGAGCTTGTCCTCGATCATGGACTGAATGGCGCGCCTCAGAGGACGTGCGCCGAACTTGGGCTGGAAGCCCTTGTCCAAGATCATCGCCTTGGCCTCGTTTTCGACGCCGATTCCGATGCCTTGTTCCTCCAAGCGCAATCGAACGTCCGAGAGCATGATCTCCACGATACGCAGCAAATTTTCCCGCGACAGAGGCCTGAACACCACCGTTTCGTCGATGCGGTTCAAAAATTCGGGCCTGAAGAGCTTTTGGGCTTCGTCTACGATGATCTTCTTCATGCGCTCCCAGTTCAGGGTCTCCACCGACTCGCCGAAGCCCAAGGGGTTCCCCCGGGTGGCCTCTTTGGCTCCCACGTTGCTCGTCATGATCACCACGGTGTTGCGGAAGTCCACGCTGCGTCCCTGGCCGTCCGTCAGGCGTCCGTCCTCCAAAATCTGCAGCAGGACGTTGTACACCTCCTGGTGCGCTTTTTCTATCTCGTCGAAAAGGATGACGGAATAAGGGCGTCTGCGGACCATTTCGGTGAGCTTTCCGCCGCTGTCGTGGCCGATGTAGCCGGGAGGAGCCCCCAGAAGCTTGGAGACCTCGTGTTTTTCCATGAACTCGCTCATGTCGAGGCTGATCATGGCGTCTTCGCTGCCGAACATGAAGCGCGCCAAACAACGGGCCAGTTCCGTTTTACCGACCCCGGTGGGGCCCATGAACAGGAAGCTGCCGATCGGGCGCTTGGGGTCGCGCAGGCCGCTGCGTGCCCTGCGAATCGCTCGGGACACGGCGCTGATGGCCTCGTCTTGCCCTATGAGGCGGGCGGAGATCTCCTCTTCCATTCGAAGCAGGCGGGCGGACTCTTCCTCCGTCAACTGAACCACGGGAACGCCCGTGAGCTCGGAGACCACCACCGCGATATCCTCGCCGGTGACCACGGCCTTCTGGGTGCTGGCGTTGCTGCGCCACACATTGCGCGCCCTTTCCAGGTCGTCGGCCAAGGCGTGCTCCCGATCCCTGAGCTTGGCCGCGAGCTCGAATTTTTGCGCGGTTACGGCGCTCTCTTTCTCC
>JAISWV010000368.1 GCA_031270755.1 Synergistaceae bacterium | reverse complement strand
GTCACTTCCTTCGGGTCGATGGGCGGCAGTTCGTCCCAGGTCAAAGAAACGTCCGCCGCGCGGTCGCGGTAAAAGCGAAACTCCGCTTTGCCGGCGGTGTCGATAGCCGCCATGGCGAGTGTGGTGTTCTGTCCTTTGCCCTCGATAAGGTACCGGGGCTCCAGCCCTTCTTTCAAGAGAAGGTCCTTCAATTCCAGGCCGAACTCGTCCGTTCCCAGTTTCACCAAGAAACCCGTTTTACATCCCAACCGCGCCAATCCCACCGCGATGTTGAAGGGCGAGCCGCCGGGGCGTTTCTCAAACGTCTCCGACTTCGCCAGCCCGGAGCCGGGAGTCGTGGACAGGAAATCGTACAAAATCTCCCCGCTGCACAGTACATGTTTCAAGCCGCATCACCTCGTCGCCGTAAAGTCGAGTTCGTACACACGATAGCTTATCATCATTTAGATCAGATGGCGCAGGCAATTTTCAAGTCGTGGTTTGTGGACTTCAAGTCGTTCGGCGGCGTGATGCCCGACGACTGGCGGGAAGGCACGATTTCCGAATCCCTGATGATGATACGCTTCGCCGCTTTCATGAAGAATGCGTCCCCATATTCGAGAAGCAAGAACTTCTTGAAGTGGAGAACGCGCATCTTGCTGAAATACGGGACTCCCGATAGAACAGGTTCAGCGTTTGCTCGGACATGTTAAGATAGATACGACGATGCACATGCGATGGTCAATCAGGCAAACGTCAAAAATGAAATTGCTCGCGGCTTGGATGGAGATTCATAAAGACGATCTGGCAGCCAATTGGAAACTGCTTTCAAACGGCGAACAGTTTTTCAGGGTGGATCCATTGAAGTAAGGAGGTTGTTTTATGTTGCAACCCAAAATTATTGACTTAGAAACGCTTTCGGATTACAAACTGAAAATACATTACGAAACCGGGGAAGAGAGACTTTTTGACGTTTCGCCATATATACGCGGCGATTGGTATGGCCGTCTGAAAGAATCCTCGTACTTTAGAACGGTTCACGTGATCCCTGGTGGAGCCGGAATCGAATGGCCCGACGGACAGGATATCGCACCGCATGAGCTGTATGAGGCAAGCGCAGAAGTTAAGTAATGATGATTTCAAGATGTGGCGCCCTTATTGCAGGATTGCCAATTAGTCGAGTACCAAAGATTCGCAGAGAAAGTTTATTAAAAAAAGAAAAAGAAAACACCCGGCAGCCGCCCAAATAACAGTTGACTTATCGGGTGAACAGGCTATAGAATACGTATATCACGAGTGGGAGATCGTCTCTTCGAGGGTTAGTCCTCGCGGAGGCTCTTCTTTTTTACGGGCCTTGTTTCGAGTTTCGTCTTCAAATCGCTGACAAATCGCAAGTAGGGTTTGAATATCTTAAACTTCAGCAGCGCGGTTCACGCTCGAACCGGTACCCTTCGCCGTAGAGTGTGTTGATGGTATATCCACTCCCCTCTATAGCTCCATCGGCCTGATCTTGAGTTTTATCGCGCCTTTTTCGATCACAGCCGGCACAGTCTCCACGTTGCGGAACATGGCCTCCACGCGCGCCAGCAGCACCTCATACTCGAATGGCTTGGAGAGGTAGTCATTCGCGCCGAGCCGCAGGCCCCAGGAAACGTCCTTCGGCTCACCCCACGCCGTCAGCTAACGCCGCTTTCGTCAGCCTCACGGCATCAGCGACAAGTATGCTCTCGCTGCGCAATTCTTCCCGCTTTTCCTTCCTCGGGATATAAACGTCTCTATAAATTATCTCCTTTTTCCCATTCCGGCAATCGAAAACAAACGTCTCAGGTTACCAAAAGAGTTTCGATTCGAGGGAACGGAAGTGTTCGCTAAAAAAATCGGTGATGTCGTTATTCTGTTCCCAAAAGACAAGCAATGGGACATGTTTTTGACATGGCTTTTGGGTTTCAGTGATGACTTCATGCAGTCTGGAAGAGAACTGGACGAGCAAGAAGAGCGTGGAAGCCTTTGATGATTCAAACTGAGATGACGTATGTCCCGGCAGAATTGTTCAAGTCGAAAAGGTTGCAAAAGGTTGCAAAATACGCGGGCAATACGTTTTTAATAACATATAGCAGTAATACTATGGTACAATATAAAAAATTTACGCATGGTGAAGTTTTTGTGGCTTTTTTGAGTTTTTGCAAGTGCAAACGGTGTGATCTCGCACAAAGCGCAAGAGTCGTTCCTATTTGGCGCAGGGACGGCTTTTTTGGTGTTTTTGTGCTCGTGGGATTGGGAGGTGGAGCACGTGAAGGTGCGGGACATTCTCGCAAAAATCGATCAGATCGCCCCGTTCAAGTTGGCGGAGGAATGGGACAACATCGGCCTGATGGTGGGAGATCCTCAGTGTGACATTCGGCGATTGGGGCTCTCTCTGGACCCTTTGCCCGAAGCGTTGGAGGAGGCTTTCCGCAAGGGTTGTCAGGGAGTGCTCTCTCATCATCCTCTTTTTTTCAAGCCTCTGCGTAATATCGACCTCTCCTCCAACGCCGGCAGAACGATAGAAATGGCGATCAAAGCGGATATGGTGGTTCTGGCGGCTCATACAAACTGGGACAACGCAGAGGGCGGAGTCAACCGGGTCCTGGCGAAAAGACTCAAGCTGGGCGCCATCGTTCCCCTCGTTCAATCCGAAGAAGGCGTAGGGGGAACGGGAGCCGCAGGCGACTTGTCCGACGAAAGCCCCGTACGGGACGTTCTCGACAGGCTGAAAAGGGCGTGGAATCTGACGCGGCTCGATTACTACGGCCCGGCGGATTGTAGTATACTGCGTGTGGCCTTGTGCGGCGGTTCGGGAGGCAGCCTATGGCCCGCGGCCCTGGCTATGAAAGCGGATTTATACGTTACCGCGGACATGAAGTATCATGATATCCTTGACTGCACACGATCGAAGCTGCCGGTCGCCGTGGCCGATCACGCGGAAATG
>JAISWV010000324.1 GCA_031270755.1 Synergistaceae bacterium | reverse complement strand
GAGCGCGTTCGCCCAAAAGCGGGCTCACTGGCCCCCCCGGACCCCCCTGTGACGGTTACAAAAAGCCGAACCCCGAAAAATAAGGGTCCGGCTCGGGTTTACGCAAGAACATCCACTCTGTCGTCTATCTTCTCCTTCATGGCCTCGATGAGCTTGATCACCTCGTCTGCGGGGATTTTACGGATAACCCTGCCGTCCGCGGCGTCGATCACTTGAATCTGAACGACGCCCGCATCCTCCATAACCTCGTACTTCAGCTCGCGGCCGAAAATTGACAGCAGTTCGACCGTCCGCGAGAGCGCCTTTTTCTGGCTCTCTTTCTCCAGCTCGGAAACGGCCTCCGCGTCGAGGTTCAACGCGAACGGAGGCGGCTGTTCCAATACGACGCTCCTGAGGCTCTCCAGCCGCAGCGCCTTACGCGGGCCCTCGTCTCCCGAATAAGGCGGTTTTTCAGTCGGGAGTTTTATCTCCATGATTTTTCCCTCTTCCCTGTGTCCGGAAGGCATCGCCCTGCCGCCAGGTGTTGTCCTCCATGAGCGTGAACACCGCCTCGTTCTCCTGCGAGAACGTGAACGGATACATCCTTTCGATATCCGCGTCGCTGAGGATTTGTCCGGCTTCATAGCCGCCGTACAGCAGCCCGAAGCTCGTTTCCGTATCGAACGTGTACGGAGTGTTGGGGTACGCGGGCTGCGCGCAGACCGGCTTGCCGGAAACGCCGAAGCCGACGAACGCCCTCCCCGACGGTACGCTGCCGCCGGCCGACAGTTTCAGCGTCTTGTCCGTGCCGCCGTTCCCGGTCGGGCTTATCGTGAACAAACCGCCGCCATAGGCGAGGGCAAACGCGCTTTTTTGCGCGTCCCCCGGTACGGCGTCCGCTTGTACGATGTCGCCGAAATTCACGCCGCTCACCGCGCCGTCCGTCGCGCAGATTCCTTTTTGCCCGCAGTAGACGCTGTACGTCTCCTGCCACGAAAAAACGATGGTGTGCCCGCGGGCGGCGGGTCTGCACAGCCATGCCACAGGCTTCAGCTCAGCTGCCCACTTTGCGCCTTTCCGGGAGACGCAGACATCCGCGGCCATATTCGATTCGATTTTAAGGGTGATTTTGTATTCTATACTCATATTGTCCGCCGCGCTTTGCTTCGGAGGGTCTCGGAGGGGCCGGAGGGCCCGCCTTCAAGCGAGCGGGCTCCGCCCCTCCGAGGAAGAATGTTCACATGACTCAGCCGATTCGAGCCGCACTCCATTCCTCACGTCCCGGACGCGACCCGCGAATCCTGTCGTTGAATTCCTTGAAGGAAACCCCTTCGCTCCAAGTGTTGTCCGCGTTCAAAATGACGCTCTTGACATACTCGTTCACCGGGTAACTGATTTCGTGGATCGACGTCATCGCGTTCAGGTCCAGAACCTCTCCCTCGATAAAGTTTCCGAACGCTACCCAATACTTGATCTTCGGAATAAACGTATACATGTAGTTCGGGGCGGCGTTGACGACGAGCGCGGGTTTGCCGCCGATGCCGACACCGATGGCCGCCTTGGAGTCGGGAATGCTGCCGCTTGTCGTGATGGCGAGAGTTCCGGGAGCGGCCGGTTTCGCGCTGCTCGGTTGGCCGAATTTATAAGCCCCGCCCTGTATGTCGAAATACGCACGATTACTGTTTGCGTCACTCGGATCGGCGTCCTGGCTTTCAGAAGCGATGAAAGTCACCGCAGGGACCAATTTTCCGGTCTCGCTCCATACGAAGCTGTACTGCAGCGGCCAACTGAACGTGACGCTCGTATTGGGATTGGCGGCTTTGCTGAACCAAGCGAGGGAACGCAGGTCGAACTGGATTTTGTCGGGATCGACCGGCGTAGCGTAGACGCAGAGGCTTCCATAATGCGTGGAGTTGTTCGTTATTTGCAAAGTATACTGTGTTGCCATTGTAAAACCCTCCTTAAAGATATGATATTTTCGATTCTTCGACAGAATCGGCCCGTATTTCCCCCCCTAAATCCGGGGGGCTCAAGTAAACCCCCCCGGCAATAAGGCTGCGCTCCTTACCTTACCAAGCTCAGAATGTTCTGCGGCAGGGTGTTCGCCTGCGCCAGCATACTGGTCCCGGCCTGAAGCATGATCTGCAGCTTCGTGAAATTCATCATCTCCTTTGCCATGTCCGTGTCGCGGATGCGGCTCTCAGCCGCCGTCAGATTTTCGCTCGCTATGGTCAGATTCGTGATGCTGTGCTCCAACCGGTTCTGATACGCGCCGATCTTCGCCCTCTGAGTGGATACCTTGTCGATGGCGTTGTCGATGATGGTGATCGACCGCGCCGCCGACTCCCGGTCGGTCACGAGGACCTTGTCCAAACCCAGCGCTTCCGCCCTCATGTCGCCGACGTTGATGCCCATGTCCTCGCCCTCGTTCGCGCCGATCTGGAAAACAGTGGTGTTGTCCGCAAGGTGCAGAGTTATTACGTTGTCCTCGGCGTAGCTGTACTCGAAATAACCCGCGTCGTCTATATTGCTTACGGTGATGCCCAGCATGGAATCGAAGACGACATCAATGTTTTCATGGACCAAGCCGATCAGCTTGTTGCCCGTGACCTGCTCGTTCTGCACGAACACCTGCCCGCTGTGCGCATCGGCGATGGTGACTTCGTAGTCGCTCTCCGTCGACGCTTTCAAGACGTTCAAAGACAGCGCCTTAATCAGATCCTCGTCGCCCGCGAACGACAGTTCGCCCGCCGAGCCCGTGACGGCGGAGCTGATCACTATCGTGCCGTCCACCGAAAGCGCGCCGGAATAGACGCTGGCGTTCCCAAACCGCGCGAACGAGGTGGAGTCTACGCCGTCCAAGTACGCGCTCTGGCCCAGGTCGGTACCGATCGCCTTGTTCAGCTTACTGATGAGGCTCTTGATGGTGTCGTTCTGGTAGAGCGTGACCGTCGCCTGTTTGCCGTTCCCCTGCGTGATGGTGAGCGTCTGCGGGTCTTCCAGCAGGAAGCGGCCCTCGGAGTTCCAGAACTTGTCGATGTCGTAGAGCTTGGTACTCTCCGCCGCCGTGCTTCCGATGATCCCAGCGGCGGAGTTGCCTTTGGCCGTATAGGCGCCCGCCGTCCCTGTCCCCGTGCTGTCTGGGTTCGTGAGGGTCCCGTTAGCGGAGGCGTCGTCAAACCCAGTGTCGAAAGTAATGGATGTCGTGACCGTGCGAATATCGCCTGTCACCTCATCGAGATGGTAAGTCATGAAGTCCACGGTCTTGCCTGCCACTTTACCGGCCTCAATGTGGAAGACGTTGTCAGCCGCAGTACCTGGCCCCGTTGCGTCCGAGGAGTTGGGCGCCGTTACCTTAATGGACTTATTGGCGTTGGGGGCGGTGGTGGTATCAGAAGCCAGGTTGTAAATGGACTTGTATCCCACATCGTGAGCGGCGGCAGCCTCCAGTGTCACTCCCTCCAGGTAAGAACTCATGGTGCCGAGGTTCGCACTATCCAAAGTGGTCCCATTGAGGATGTAGGATTTTTCCACGGCGAATGTTGATCCGTCCAACGCGAGAACATTGGCTTTCACGTTATAAGTGAGGAACTCGTCGGCGCCAATCGTTTCTTTCTTGACAACTTCCACCGAAATGGACGCCCCGCCGAGATCCGAATGAACGAGTGTGGGTACAGTTCCACCTGTGAGTGGGTCATTGTCTGTTGCTGCCGCACCTCCCTTGAACGCGGTTTGCTCAAACGCCCCTGCAACTACCGCATCGCCCAGAGAGACGGTGTATTCGCCCTTCGGTACAAGGTCCCGCCCTGTAATAGCCGTGACGTCGGCAGCCTCTGCGTTGACTTTGTGCAGAACCATTGCCTCATCCGTCGCGCCGTGCTTGATCTTGAAGATGTCCGTCTTCTTGACCTCGCCGACGCCGGTTTTGGCGTTGATAGTGATTTTATAGTTGCCCTCGGCCGCGGATTTCTGCCCGAACTGGTC
>JAISWV010000156.1 GCA_031270755.1 Synergistaceae bacterium | reverse complement strand
ACCTGAAAGCCGTAGGACTCGAAACGTTTTCCCACGTCTTCGGCGAAGGCCAGGCTCGTGCTCCCCTCGATGGTGATGGAATTGGAATCGTACAGGACGATGAGCTTTCCGAGCTTCAGCGTTCCGGCCAGAGACAGTGCCTCGGAAGATATCCCCTCCATCAGGCAGCCGTCTCCGCAGAGGGCGTAGGTGTAATGATCCACAATCGGGAAGCCCTCTCGGTTGAAGATCGACGCCAGATGAGCCTCGGCCATAGCCATACCCGCCGCCATAGCCAGCCCGGCCCCCAAGGGGCCGGTTGTCGCCTCGACCCCCGGCGTATGGCCGTATTCCGGGTGTCCCGGCGTCAGAGAACGGAGCTGGCGGAAGTTCTTCAGCTCGTCCAGGGTCATCTTCGGATAAGCGAACAAGTGAAGCAGGGAATACAGCATCGCCGACCCGTGCCCGGCGGACAGAACGAACCGATCCCGATTGAACCATCCAGGATTTTTGGGATTGTGCCCGAGATGGTTCGCGTACAACGCATAGACGATGGGCGCCGCGCCAAGAGGCAGCCCGGGATGACCGGATTTCGCTTTTTGAACGGCATCCGCGGACAATATACGAATAGCGTCAATAGCCAATTGTTCTTTTTGTTTTATCATAAGTTTTCACATTTTCTCCTTCTTATATAGCTTTATATAGCGGTATCTTTCCAACTTTCTCAAAATTATAGCTTATAGGTCGAGTTGCCGCATCCTTAAAAGTTGGAGGGGTCCGTTCAACAGCTTCAATACTTTTCTATTTCTTCTTACGTATTTTCCCCCAGTTTTTAGGATTGTGTAGTACACTAATAATGTGCGAGTGTCGTTCCGTAAATGTCGGTAAATGTTTTTTATGTGGAATTTGGCTTCAAATCGTTATGTGTACGAAACTTTTAAAGTTTTTTCCTGTAAGGAGGATGGCGTGGATGTGGAGGAACATGAAAATCAGCACCAAACTGTTATTGGGGTTCGGGTTGCTTTTGGCGGTCTTCGCCGTGGCGACGTTGGTGACGTGGCGCAATTTGTCGGCCCTGCAAGACGAGAGCGACTACATGGAGAGAGCGGTCGTCCCTTCCATGGCTATTTCCAGCCAAACAGAGGAGCAAGTTTACGAGTTTTTCTTGGATGTCTATGCCATGAGGCTTTTGGACGACGAGAATACCTTCCAAGATGCCAACTCGACAAGGGATGAAGCCCAGAAAAAGCTGGACGCGGCTGCTTCTCTCTTGGGCACCTATCCGAATTTGGACGCGATGAAGCACACGGCTAACAGCGTCGCTCCGGCCTTCAAAAATTATGTTCAAACCTTCGAGGCGACGAAAAACGCCATGCGGAGAAAAAACGCCAGCTTCAAAACCGCGGGGGCAGCGGGGGCGGAGCTGGCCAGCCTCAGCGCGCAACTGGTGCAGGACCTCTTCGCTTACGCGAAAGAACTGGCCCGCGGCAACGAGCTGACGGATCGGCATGTAGACCTTATCGACCAGGCGCAGAACATCACCACCGATCTTATGACCCTTCGCTACACTCTTCTGCGCAGCATCGCAAACCGCGACGTTTCCACCATAAACGCGACCCTCGACGACGTGTCCTCCAAGATCGGAAACACCGTCCAAACCTTGAAAAACGAGTTCACCGTCACCACTTTCCAAAACCAGACGACTCAGATCCTGGAAAAGCTCGCCGCTTACCGCAAAATTATGTCCACGTTCGTCGACGATTTTACGGCCTTGGAAAAAACTCATGCAAACCGGGCGCCTCTCTTGGCGGCGCTCAACAAGGAAACTTCCACCGCTTCGGCGATGGGACAGGATCAGGTCGGCGTTTTCGCGAAAGCGACCATCCAAAGCTTGACTTCCTGCGTCATGCTTTTGTTCACGGCGGCCGGCTCGGCTATTTTGTTGGGCATCGTGACCGCCATCCTGCTTTCCCGCAGCATCACGAAGCCCCTTTCC
Source organism: Synergistaceae bacterium (assembly GCA_031270755.1). Lineage (GTDB taxonomy): Bacteria > Synergistota > Synergistia > Synergistales > Aminobacteriaceae > JAISLU01. The sequence goes on along the minus strand of JAISWV010000156.1, from coordinate 2,261 downwards.
ACCATCGTCACCCTGGCGCAGCGCGCCGGAGGCGGCGACCTGACCATCGGGAAAAAGGACTTCCACTATGCCGGTAAAGACGAATTGGGGGTCCTCGTGGATTCTTTGGCCGATATGATCGGTTCTCAAGAAGCGACGCTGCAGCAAGTCGTCACCGTCGCGGACAACCTCACGGGCAGCGCGGGCAACCTTTCCGCCATTTCCGAGGAGACCAACGCTTCCATGGAAGAGGTCAAAGCCTCCGTCGATCAAGTTTCCTCCCTGAGCGAAAGCAACGGGGCGGCACTCCAGCAGTGCAACGCCGGCGTCGAGGAAATGAGCGCCGGGGCGGACACCGTGGCTCAATCGGCGACGGACAGCGCCGCTTTCATCTCTCAGACGACGGACGTCTCCAACAAAGCCATTAACACCGTCAACAGCGTCATCAAGGGAATGCACAACGTGGACACGAACGCCAAAGAAACCGAGCACAAAACAAAGCAGCTGATCGGATCCGTCGAAAACGTCAGCAGTTTCGTTTCGGTGATCACGGGAATCGCGGATCAGACGAACCTCTTGGCCCTCAACGCGGCTATCGAGGCGGCCCGGGCCGGCGAGGTGGGGCGCGGTTTTGCCGTCGTGGCGGAAGAGGTTCGAAAACTGGCGGAGGAGTCCGCCCGGGCGGCTCAAAACGTCAACGGAATTATCGTCGAGCTTCAGAACAACGCCCAGGAGAGCATCAAGGCTACCACCGAGGCGGGGCGTATGCTGGCGGAGACCCTCACTCAGGCGGAGCAAGCGCAGACAGACCTCAATTCCGCGCTGAAGGAAATGAACAAGGCCAACGATTCCATACAAAACATCGCCGCCGTGGCCCAAGAACAGGCGGCCTCCAGCAAAGAGGTGGCCACGGCCATCGACAGCGCCACCAAGTCCACCATGGACGTGGTGGAGACCATTTCCAACATCCGCCGCGCCACCGACGAAACGGCCCAGGCCGCCCAGGGCGTGGCCGAACAGTCCCAAGCCGTGAGCGAACACGCCCAGACTTTGACGGACATTCTTTCCCGGTTTACTTTGAACGTCGACGCCACGGCGGCCAAAGGTCCTCCAAAGGGGCAAAAGGCGTTGAAGTTCAAGTAAACAAGTCGTCAATCAAACCCCGGTGACCCCGGGGTTTTTCGCTTCGTCATCAACGAAAGGTCTTTCGAATTAAAAGGTCTCTGGAGTTCAAGTCAGCAATTTGTACGCCAGAAGGCCAACAAATTCGCGCAGAGCGGTACAATTGTCCAGAAAAGCCCGTGCGCTCACCCCAAAAGCGCCAACCGTCAAACGGTCCCGCGTGGAACGCCAGCCGGACGGCCAGGCGACAAATTCAACGTCCGGCATCGTTTGGGCCGCCGTCCAGAGGGCGCGCTTCATGTGGTACGCCGTCGTGGAAATCACCACACGTTTAAAATTCCTCATTTCGACAATCTTCGAGATTTCCTTCATGTTCTCCAGCGACGTTCGTGAAAGTGTCTCCAGGAAAAGCTCTCCATCGAAATTTGTGTCGGCGACGATCTTCCGAATCGCGTTCTCGTAAGCGCCTGGGCTCCCTTCGTCATACCCGCCCGAATACAAAAGAGGGCACCCAAGGAGGCGGGCCACCCGGGCTCCTTCGACAAGCCGCTGAAACGACTGCTCCGCCAGCTCGATTTCCGATCCGCTGGCGGGAACGGGGTGCGTCCCCCCTCCCGCCAGAACCACAACCAGGGTGGGAATTTTTTCTGCGTCTGTGTCTGTGGGCAGGACAGGGCGTCCAACTTCCAGGCGCGACATCAAAAACTCCGCGGTGACCGGCATGAAAAGCGCATACATGATGGCGATCAACACGAAAAGGGCGGTTCCGGCCCAGCGGGAACCCGGCCCTCCGCGCCTCGCGGCCCAAAACGAAAGAGGTATCAGCAGCACAAAAAAACACCCCGGCGGAGTCGCCAGTCCTCCTGCCAATTTGTACAAAAAAAACACCCCGGCAAACCTCCTCGTGAAACAAATGATGTATCGAAGAGATTCTAGCAGATGTTGCAGTATGCCGGTCCGCCTCCATCGAATTCCCACGGACGCGCAATGCGCGCCCCCGATCTGGAAGGGTCGATCTGGAAGTCGTCTTTTCGCGCAGTTTAAAGTTGATATTTTTTATCGGGTATGATATTCTTCAGAAAAGGAGGTGGGTGCCCGGTGAAACTCTCTACCGTTACCCGGTATGGTCTTCGTGCTCTTTCCGATTTGTGCGCACAGGG
>JAISWV010000127.1 GCA_031270755.1 Synergistaceae bacterium | reverse complement strand
CCGTCGCGACCAAAGCGACAGCTGGATTCTCGCCCTGAGTCTTCTTCAGCAGCAGATGTTTTCGAATTTCAGCCGGCAACAGATGGTATCTTTGTTTTGTTTCTTTCACGGCATCTGTTTTTAATCCGTCCGCCACTCGGTTTAGAGCGCTCCAAGCGGCGCGTTCCACTCCCTTCGGCATGCCCGCGAGGGCTATCCGCGCGTGTTCCAGTTTTTCACTGGAAACGCTGACCATTGAACCGCTCACGACTCGTTCGCCTCCAACACGATCCTCCATACCCGGTCCTGTATTATCCTCGCCTCGGCCACGGTATAGAGCCGGCCGTCCAAACGCAAAGCTTGGTCGGCTCTCACTCCATCCATTTCGTCGGCGCGAACGAAGAGAATGCCCCGGCTTTTTACGATACCCTCCGAATTTTCTTTGGCGTCGGAGCGAATTACGATGGTTTGCCCGCGCCGGTCTCCGGCAAAGACGGACAGCACTTTTTTACCCTCGATGTCGTGAAATTTTCCGAATTCGTCGATGTTGAACCAGGCCGCTCCGTCTTCCAGGTCCAGGGCCACTTGGTCCCGAAATGTCGTCTCTTGCGCGTAGAGGTCAAGCATCTCCCTCATCGCCGCCGTCCCCGTCGTTTTCGGCGCAATCGACGTACGAGACTGTCAGGAGCTCGATGATTTCGGCCTTGTTGGTTCCCTTGGGGATGCTGATACCCCGTTTTTTCGCCAAAGCGGTCAGGGCCTTGACGGTTTCCGCCTCGTATCTCTCGATGACCGCGGGAGGCGTTTCCTCTTCCTCTTCCTCTTCCTCTGCCTCCGCCCACTCGGCCTTTTTCCGTTTCAGCAGCTTGCGCGTTTCCTCCGTGTCCGACAGGATGTCGCCGGGCTTGTAAAGCACGCCGCCGAACATGAACTTCATGCCCGGCAGCAGACGAATCTCGCTCATGGCGTTTTCTCCTTTCCCTTACAAGCCCGAAACTACGAGCCCGAAACGACGTTTTTCAAGACCAGCCAGCTTTTCAGGTCGTGAGGCATCGGCAGCGGACGCGAGCTGATGGAGACGAAACGCTGCGGCGGCTTCTTGGTAAACCACGAATTCGGAACGTACTCCTCCATGTGGGTAACGAAATTGCCGTTATCGTCGATAAGCGTGATAATTCCGTAAAGCATGGAATTCCGCTCTCGGGACGACTGCATGATGACCGTCTCGGGATCCAGCAGCGGCTTGAGTTTGGGATTTTCGTCGGCATCGAGGTCCGTGTCGTCGGGATACCACTCCGCGTAACTGTAAAGATCCAGAGTCACCTCCGGAGTCACGACGCGGCCGATGTATCGCACGCCTTTTTCCAGCTGCGCGGGGGCGATTTCGCCCATCTCCACGCGGCGGATGTCCAGAAGCTTCAGCAGCTTTTCATTGCTCATCAGGGCCTTTGCGGCACTGTTTCCGAGGATCAGCATGTCGGGGTTGACTCCGAACTTCTGCAGCTCTTCGGCCAAAACGCCGAGCTGCCCAAGGATATCGAACGTCGGCGTCCATTTGTCGGAGCTCGCTGTCTCGACGATGTTGTCGAACCCGTAATCCACCCTCTGACTGACCCCTTTGCCCCTGACGGTCAGAGCCCCGTCTTGTTTGATCCGGGCGCACATGTACTCCTCGCGCCGATAGATCGTGTCCTGAAGTTCTATGATGTCCTGAGCCGCGATCTTGACCGCGCGGTCGTCCGGCGTCATCCCGCTGTTATAGACGGATTCGCCGAGAAGTTTCTGCGCCAGTGTGTCGTTAGTGATCGACCTCTCCGGAGCCACGAGGGGAGGACGGTACGATTTAATCTCGTATCCGTCCCGCTCGATGGATTCCGACCCCACGCGGGGGTTTACGTATGGAGCCAGGCGGCGCTTGCCCTCCTGGAACTCGAAGCTCACCGTCTCCGTCGGAAAGGTGATGGTGCTCTTGAAAAACCGCGTTTTGAAGAACGTGAGAAGCGGCAGCGTCCGCTTGATGACGCCCCGCATCGTCTTGGGAGAATACAAATCGGGCATATGATTACCTCCTTAAAAAATTATTTATGGACGTTTCGCAGGAAAATTTTCTGCCGGCGCAATGGTTCCCGCGCGAGCTCGATCTGCTCTTCGTGGTCGTCGCCGTCGATTTCCCAGGGCAGAATCACGGCGTTGGAGTTGAAATCTCCTTCGAAGTAAATCGCCGTCTCCGCGTGTTCGTCCGCCTCGAGTGTCACGGTGTCGGCCAGAATCCCATAAATTCTTGTTTCCGGTATAGGGATATCGACGGCGAGGGTTTCCGCGTTGCCGGAAAGGCTCTCGGATATGGAGGCTGCCGGCAGCGTCAGCCCGTCGACCGCGCAGGGGACGAAAACTTTCTCGGTTTCCATCACGTCGCTCATCAAGAGCGTTCCGCGGGGGAGCGTTCCGCCCGCCGCCATCCGTACCTTGGCGAGGTCGGTGTGTATCGCGCCGTGTGGTCCCACCAGCAGATTGTCCGGAGCAGGAATCGCCGCCTCCGGCGTCACTAGATCCAAAGTTACGGGATTGCTCATTTCACATACCCCCTCATGGCGTTGATTTCATCGGCCACCTTGGCGGCCGCGTCGTCTGTCTTCTCCTGGTTTGTCGGCGTGACTGAAGGAACGAGAACGCCGTTCACCGCCGCCGCGTCGGTCTGGCGCGCCTCCAATGCCGCGACGTTGGCGGAGGCCGCCAGAAGCTCCATCGCAATGTCGCGGGCGTCTTTCGGCTCCTCGTATTTCGCCTTGGCGATGATCGCGTCGCGTCCCGGACCGGTGAGCCCGTCGAGAGCTTTCACCCGCGCCCGTTCGTCCTCGGCTCCGCGCGTGTACCCCGCGCTGTCCGCCGCGTCGCGAACTTCTTTCACCAGATGCGGATACGCTTTTTCCAAATCCGCCGTGTTTTTGATATCCAATACCGCTTCCTCCTTTAAATTTTGAATTCGAGCCTTGTTTATAGGAATTATCGCCGTTGTTTCCCTTCCTTTAGGCTGTTCGAGCAGCGTCAAAGGTACTTTTTTCGCTAATTCCGGCATTTTAGCCCCTAACGCCCGACTAAATCGCGCTTCTCCGACCGCCGTTTTCCATGAAATATCGCCCTCTGTTAAACTGTAGGCACAAGCCGCGACCTCTATGGCCTCGTCTGTTTCGTCACAAAAACCCAGTGACAGCGCCTCATCGGCAGTCATCCATGTTTCTTCGTCCATCATGGAGATGATCTTGTCGTAATCCAGCCCGGTTTTGGCCATATAGACCGTCGCTATCGTGCCCCGCACCTTATCCAATAAGTCGGCGGCCTCGCGTAATTCCGACGCCTCCCCCCACGCCCAAGATATCGGGTTGTGTATCATCATCAGGGCGTTGGACGGCATGATCACTTTATCACCGCTCATGGCCACGAGGCTCGCCGCGCTTGCGGCCAGTCCGTCTATCCGTACCGTCTTGTGGGCTCTATGCGTCCGCAGGTAGTTGTAGATGGCCTGGGCGTCGAAAACGTCGCCTCCCGCGCTGTTGATACGCAAAGAAATTTTTCTGACGTCGCCCGATGCCTTCAGCTTGTCGATGAAATTTTTAGCCGACTGCTTTTCCCACTTGTCGTTATATCCGCCAATGACGTCGTAAAGCAGAATTTCCACTTCACTCTCGCTCGCTGCCCTTATCATCCACGGCATCCGTGTCTTCTTCCTCCTTTTCCGTCTTTTTCTCCTGCCCCGACTGTGTTGGGGCCGATTCTCCCAACCCCGCCTCTTTTCGCATCGTTTCCTCCTTCACGCGCTGGCGGTGGTTCAAGTCCCACTCGCCGCCCGTCAGCTCCATCGTCTCGCGCTGCCGCGTCGAGAACCCGTTTTCGACTCTCGCCTCCGCCGCCTTGACCTCTTTCAGCGGGTCGATTTGTCCCTGAGTCGGCCCGTTCCACTCCGCCCAGGAGTAGGCGTAGGCCCTCATCGGGTCATCGAAAAAGCCCGGCGCCTGTACCCGCCCCTTCAGCACCGCCTCGCACAGCCATTCGAAATAAATCGGCTGACAAAAATTTGTCGCCAGCCAGTTGCGCCAGTAGAAAAACAGCTTCCACGCCTCCAACAGAGCCCCCCGGCTCGCCGAGTAGGACGCCGTGAAGTGCAAAAACAGA